>DASYNU010000060.1:0-18015 GCA_036008345.1 Bryobacteraceae bacterium | reverse complement strand
GAAACCAGCGCTTCGAGACCTAATTGTTCTTGAATTTGACGCTGCTCCAGATCGATGGCTTCGCGCGGCGAGAGCGGCGGCCGCCAGAATGCCTGGGAGAAATCCAGGGCGCGGCCGGTCAATGTACGGCAACGTTGCTCTTGCTGTCGAATGGCTTGAGCGACCAAAGGAATGCCGCCCAGATACCGCGGCACGAATGCCAGGCTTTCTTCCGAGTGCAGCGTGTGGCTGTGCAGCGACACCGCCGTCCGGAATTGTTTAGTGGCTAATTTCTCACGCCAGAATGCACGCAACCGCGAGCGTTTCATGTTTCCTCCGTGCGCTGGCCCCGAGGCCGATCCTCCAGGGGCTCAATTTCCAAGTTGATCCGCAAATACGAACGAGGCTGAAGTTCAATGCGAAGGGGCAGTGCTGATTGATCGTCCAGCCAAAATCGGAAAGTGGTGACCTTATGCGTTGCAAGCTCTCGAACATGGCCTGTGAAGCGCGACACTGAGTTGGGACATGCCGTAAGGCGGTTGGCTGCGAATACCGCACCGGTATGAGGATCCGGCGCTTTCTCCAGATTCAGCCGGAAGTTTGCAGCATTGTGAATGTAATCCAGTTCTGAGCTGGCCTTGCCGGACCGAACCGCAGTCAGGGAAGAGTGCAAGAATGTTGCAGCCGCGGCGGTGCCTGGCACTTGAAGCTCCTTGGTGCTGCGGTCGGCGCTAAAGAACCGTGTACGGACTTCCTGGATCAGTCCGGCCAGATCCGGCCAAGCCTGGTCCGGGACGCTAACAGAACCTTTCTCGCAACGCACCTGCCCTATGCGATGCAATCCCTCGGCTGCGACGAACGTGGGAGTCTTGGCTGGCGCCAGAAACGTTTGCCGGGCTTGTTCAAATTTCTCGTCGTTCGATGTGGTGACGAATCCGAAGTAAGCAGCCTCGACGGAGACTCCGCCGTGGCTGACGGCCACTTCTTCAATAGACCCGTGGTAATGCAGCCCGTGCGTCCTGGCCGGATTTGAGCAGCCCGCGAGATGCAGCCCGATCTCGCTGCGTTGGTCCTCAACCGTTTCGCGCAGGGCGGCAAACCCAGCGCCGACGTTTCGGCGAGAGAAAATGGGCAATCCCAGCAGAGTCACTACCACATCTGCGCGATAGTGTCGAAGCAGCGGCTTGGCCATGCCCAACGGAGTCCGAGCCAGAAGAGTGTCCACCTGCAGAGTGGAAACGGCGGCCGCCGGCAGCCTCTTCGCCAAGGCCGTTAGCCCGAGTGTCCCGAGAGCACAACCGCAGAAGCCGCGCCTGGTTAACATGTTCAGCCTCAAGGCTACGGCGGGATCGTGTTGCTTTGATCACGGAAGTGTAAGAAATTGATTAAAACGTTTGAAGATAGATATGTTCTTGGTCAAGCCGGGCTGGTCCATGACAGCCGCGTTACGGCTCAACGACAATCCGCGAAGCGGCTGGTGTATATTGCGGTTTGAAGGGAATACGGAAGATGACATCGCTGTCTCGCCGGGATCTGGTTCGTATGGCCGTCGCGCTGCCGGCAGCCGGGCTCTTCGCTGGTTACAGGGCGATGGCGGCGCCGAATGTGAATCGGGTGAAGATCACCAACGTTTGCGCCATGGCCATCAAGAATATCGCCGGAAATTGTCTCATCCGGATCGACACAGACAGCGGCCTGTCGGGCTTTGGCGAAGCGGGCGCCACGGGGCCGATGGCGCGGGCACGCATCGAAACCATGAAGAGCCTGCTGATCGGGAAGGACCCGCTCGCGATCGAGGTACACTTCCACAATATGACCACGCTGATGCATACCTACATGGCGCACATCCCGACCATCAGCGGTATCGACATGGCATTGTGGGACCTGGCGGGAAAGTTATTGGGCGCACCTGTATCCACGCTACTGGGCGGCCCGTTCCGGGATGCGATTCCGATGTACTCGCACGGCATCAACCTGGACATGCTGGACAAATCCTCCTGTCGCGACTGGGCGCAGCGCATTAAGGAGATGCCCGAGGGTTTTACGGCTTTCAAGAATAATATCGATCCATTGCTGGGTGTGCCCCCGGCACGATTTACATCCACGCTCACCACCCAGCAGCTCCGCAACGTGGCGCGCGGCTATGCCAACTGCCGCGAGGCGGTGGGTGACGATATCGACATCGCCGTCCATTGCCACAATGAACTGGACACGCCCAGCGCGATAGCTGTAGCGAAGGCCGTGGAGCCGATGAATCCACTCTTCATTGAGGACGCTCTGAATCCGCCCTTTTCCGAAGCGTGGATGGCGCTGCGCCGCTCTACCCGCGTACCGCTGCTGACTGGCGAGAAGCTGGAAATGGTTCGCGGATTCAAACCGTTCCTGGATAACCAGGCGGTGGACTTTATCCATCCCGATCTGGCATTCGCGGGAGGGATCACGGGAACGCGAAAAATCGCCGATTACGCTGCGCAGTTTCGCATTCCAGTGGCGCTTCACAATGTGGGTTCTTTGGTGCTGACATACGCGAACGCGCATTTCGGCGCGTCCATTCAAAATTTTTATCGCTCGGAAAGCCAGCTCGGACGGCCTGGCCACTACATTGAGGGAATGGCCGCAGGCGGTGCACCGGATGTGCGCAAGGGGTTGCTCAAGGTCCCTGCCGGGCCAGGTTTGGGACTGGAAATCAACACTGAGTTTCTGAAGCAGAATTTGGCGGACGGCGAGGCTTACTGGGGCTGAATGTCACCGCGGATTTGTGTATTGTTCCGATTCACGCCCGCGATCCATTGGCGGGTTTTCACGTCGCCGTATCATATTATATAAGGCATTGGTAGTTTATCAGCGTCCTTTTGACCTAATCGAGTGCGCTGACCCGTCACCAGGAGGTCCTTTATGTATGCTTTACTTGCAGCGCCCAGTGCCACCACTTCTCTAGGCGCCACTCTATTCGCCAATAAAACATCCGCCAGCTTTCGCGTCTGGGCTCCAAACGCTTCGGCGGTCCTGGTTCTCATTCAACCCAACTCCGCTTCGCCACAGTCCGCATTCGCGCTGAAGCCGGACACCGCCAATCCGGCATACTGGTCGGCCGATGTCGATGGCGTCGGCCCGGGACATCTATATCAATTCTCTGTCCAGAACAAAGGAGGCGATGCGTTCGATCCGGGCGGGCTCCCTCTGCTGCGGGCTGATCCAGGCGCCCGCCAGGTAACTTCGTCCGATCCGAAGCTTCCAGTGGTTGTGACCGATCCGGCGGACTTTCAGTTTCAGGCTTCCTTCAACACGCCGCAGTTTCAGAACTTCATCCTGTATCAGGCTCACGTGGGATCCTTTGCGGGCAAGAATGATGGCCTTCCCGTGATTACCGACGCCAATGGTTCCACGGCGTCGTTCGCCGATTTCGCGACCAAGCTGGATTACATCCGTTCGTTGAATTTCAACGCGATCCAGTTTTTGCCAAACGGCGAATATCGGGGCGCCGAGGGAGAAGCCTACAACCCGAGCAATTACTACGCGCCGGAAATGCTCTATGGAAGTCCTGACCAATTGCGCGCACTCATAGATGCCTGCCACCAGCGCGGGCTCGCCGTGTTTCTAGATGTCGTGTACAACCATATGGACACCATCGACAATTTGTGGCAGTTTGACGGGAACAACGACCATCGCACGGACGTGAGTGATGCCACCACCGGAGGGGGAATTTACTTCAGCACGGTTGAGACCGGTTTCGGCAGACGCCCGGATCACGATTCGCCGGACGTTCAGCGCTTTTTCATCGACAACGCGAGTATGTGGTTCGACGAGTATCACGTGGACGGTCTGCGCTTCGACTCCGCGGTCAACTTCAGCTCAGGCGGCCTGCGTGCCATTGTGCAAGCCTTGGTTGCGCGCTATTCTGACAAATTTATCTACGCCGAAGACAACGACCCCGGCTACATATTCCAACAAATCGGCTTTCGCGCCTTGTGGGACATGAATAGCCCCTTTGCGTTTGCGCGCGCCATCGCACACCGGGATCTTTCCGAGATCCAGACGCTCATCACTCGTCCCGGTTATCCATCGGCCTGGAGCGCCATCCGCTACTTGCTGGGCTCACACGATCAAATATTCAATCAATGGGAATTTGACGCGATCCATCAGGTCTGGGTGTGGGACAAGCCGGGCGCGCCTGACCTTCGGGAGAATCGCTATTTTGTCGAGCTGATCGGCGGAGCTATCACCGGACGCCAGAACTGGTACGCGCTCGCCCAGGCTCGCATGGGCTGGGCGCTGAGCGTCGCCATCCCAGGCACCCCGATGCTTTTCATGGGCACTGAGGTGCATCATTATGGCTATTGGAATCCCGCGCTCGATCCGTTCGGCGATCATCGCTTCGATTGGGCCATCGCCGGCGATTCAACCGGCTGGGGGATGAGAAACCTGGTCACCGATGCTAACAACGTGCGCTGGAATAATCCCGCGTTGCGCACCGATTACGGGCCCACTGTTCCGCACTTCGATTCCAACAACAACGTGCTCGGTTTCCTCAGGTGGGATGATTCTGGAAATGTCATTCTGACCGTCGTGAACCTCAGCGACAATCAATGGGATCAACCCATTTACGGCGTCAACATTGGCGGCACAGGCGATTCCTGGGAAGAGATCTTCAACTCACAATCGCCCCAATATGGCGGTTGGAACGACTCGGGCAACTATCTGGCGAACCTAGTTGTCCAATCGGATGGCTGCTTCTACATCCGGCTGCCAAAATGGTCGGTTCTCATATTTCGAAAGCGCTAAAATGGGCAGGTCATGATTGCAGTCGGGTTGCTCTTATTGTTGGCCAATCAAAACGAGTTGCTGATTCGACAAGTAGCCGAATCGGGCCGCGTGCTGGAACTTGCCGTAACGCCTTCCGAGCGGATTCGGGCGCTGCCACAGATTGCTCCGGGCGCACCGCCGCTTCTCAGCTTCCGGTTCTTCGAGGGCCAGGATCGGTATCGCTTCGGGGGGCTGGATCTGGTGATAGATGATGCGGGTCATTAGCACCGCTCTTTTGCTTACGGCTCTCTTCGCCCGCGCGCAGGATGATGCCTTGCAAAAAGGCATCGCCGAATTCAACCACGGACAGTACGCCGCGGCTCAGGCATCGCTTGAAAGAGCGCCAGACAGTCCTCAGCGCCGGGCGTTTCTGGCCCTCACTCACGCAGCCACTGGCCATTGCGATACCGCGCGCGAAGAACTTGCCGCAGAGTTCGCTAAGGACCGAGCGTCAGATTTAGGACGCCTGACTGGCCTGGCGCTCACACAGTGCATGCTGGCCGAGGGACACTACGATGAGGCCATTCCTGTGCTGGCGCGCCTAAAGGCGCTTCATCCTGATGACGCCGACGTGCTCTACCAAAACGCGCGGCTGTACATGAAAGCGTGGAACGACACGCTCTACGAAATGTTCCGGAAGACGCCCAGCTCCTATCGGGTGAACCAGATCTCCGCGGAGATTTTCGAAATCCAGAATCGCTATCCGGAGGCGATTTCGGAATATCGCAAGGCGATTGAGAAGGCTCCCGCGGCTCTGAACCTTCACTTCCGTCAGGGCCGCGCTCTGCTGCTGGAATCGCATTCGCCGGAAAATCTGGAGTTGGCACGGCACGAGTTCGAAGCCGAGCTGGCGCTAAATCCTGCCGATGCCGCCGCCGAATATGAAACCGGACAAATTCTGCTTGCTAGCCAGTCGCCGCAAGAAGCGGTTAAACATTTCGAGCGTGCTGTCGCCATTACTCCCAATTTCGCTGAGGCGTTGCAAGCTCTGGCCAAGGCTCACCTGGATGCCAAACAATACCCGGAAGCCATTGTGCTGCTCCAGAATGTCGTCCGGCTGCAGCCGGCGAATGAATCCGCTCACTATAGCCTGATGCTGGCCTATCGCAATGCCGGGCGTGCCGCCGATGCCGCGCGCGAGCAGGCAGAGCTCGACAAACTGCAAAAATCGCCACAAGGAGAATTCACGGATTTTCTAAAAAAATTGGGAGAGAAGGCTCCCAAGCAGTGATCCGTCCCATTGCCGTGGCGGCTCTGTTTTGCGCGGGGGCAACAGCGGTGAATTTTCGTAATGTCGCGCCCGAGGCCGGTCTCACCGATTCAATTCCCAACGGCGGCGCTCAATCCAAGAAATACATTATCGAAACAACGGGAAGCGGCGCGGCATTTCTGGATTACGACAACGATGGTCTGCTGGATATTTTCCTGGTTTCGGGGCCAGGTGGCACAAATCGTCTTTATCACAATTTGGGAAATGGAAAATTCGCGGATGTCACCAAAGAGATGGGTCTGGAACATACCGGTTGGGGACAGGGCGTCTGCGCGGGAGATTTCGATAATGACGGCTACACCGATCTTTTTGTAACATACTGGGGCGCGAATGTTCTATATCGCAATCGCGGCGGGCGCGGCTTCGAGGACGTTACGGCCAAGGCCGGCTTGAAACAGGACCGGGTACGCTACAACACCGGCTGCGCGTTCCTGGACTACGATAATGACGGACATCTGGATCTGTTCGTCGCCAACTACCTCAAGTTTGATTTCGCGAGCGCGCCCAAGCCCGGCGAGAATTCCTATTGCTGGTATCGTGACCTGCCGGTGGCGTGCGGACCGCGCGGCCTTCCGTTCGACTGCAATATTCTCTATCACAACAATGGAGACGGTACGTTTAACGATGTCTCGGAAGCATCCGGCATTGCCAAGCCCGATCATAACTACGCGCTCAGCGTGCTGACAGGCGATTTCAATCACGACGGCCTAACCGACATTTATGTAGCTGCCGACCGGACCGCCTCCATTCTCTATATCAACCACGGTGACGGAACATTCAAGGATGAAGCACTCCCGCGCGGCGCCGCTTTCGACGACAATGGCAAGGCTCTCTCCGGGATGGGCGTGGCGGCGGCTGATTACGATGGCGATGGCTGGACCGATATCTTCCGCTCAAACTTTTCGGATGAACGTGAGACGCTCTATCACAATCGTGGCAAAGCAGAATTCGACGATGTCACGCTGGCAGCCGGCATGGCGCTCAATACGCGCTTCGTGGGTTGGGGCTGTGGATTCCTGGATATCGAAAATCGCGGCTGGAAGGATTTGTTGCTGGTGAACGGCCATGTCTTTCCGGAAGTGGACCGGCTTGGCATTGACGTCCACTTTAAAGATCGGGCCATTGTTTACCGCAACACCGGCACGGGGAAGTTCGTTGATATCTCGGAGTCATCCGGTCCGGGAATTCTCGAAAAACATTCGGCCCGTGGTGCGGCTTTCGGCGATTATGACAACGACGGCGCAGTGGAAGTGCTGATCAATAATCAGAACGAAGCGCCTACGCTGCTGAAGCAATCCACGAAGCCGGCAGGTAACTGGGTCTTACTCAAATTGGTGGGAGTGAAATCCAACCGCAGCGCGATCGGAGCGCGGGTGCGAGTGACCGCCGGCGATCGAACGCAGTCGGACGAAGTTCGCAGCGGGGGAAGTTACCTTTCGCAGAACGATCTGCGCCTGCACTTCGGTGTGGGGACTGCGCGCCGTATCAACCGTGTGGAGATCGACTGGCCATCCGGCGCGCATCAAGTGGAAACTGACCTTGAGGTCAACCGCGTACTCACCGTTACCGAACCGCGACCGTAAAGGCACCGACTCCCTTACGGTCGCGGTTCAGTAACGCCCTTTCCGAACCGCGAGCGTAAGCGACCGCTGCTTTTGAATCTTTCAAATGCTCCGATCATTCCTTCGACTGATAGAAGAAGATCTTGTCCTTCCCTGCTTCAACGGTCTTAAAGTCGGCCGGGACCGTAAACAGAGCGGGGTCCGGCTCAGCTCGCGTGATATTGGTGAGGCGGAAAGTCTGTTCTCCGGAGCGGGGGTCGGTGCGCTTACTCATCACAATGGTTTTCAAATCGGGTGAGGTCCAGACCTCGGTCACGATTTCGATTGGTTTCTCATTTCCCATTTCGCCGGCTGTAATTGTGCGGGTGGTACGAGTTCCCTGCGCACTCACACCTTCAATCACCTGGGTGCCCAGGTCTTCCGTTTTGCGCTCTGTCTGTTCTTTGTCGAGATCCAATTTCATTCCGCCGATACTCACTGTCATTGATCCCACGGGGCCGCCCATAGGTGGAGGAGGAGGCATGCTTGACAAAACTGGAAGGGTGGATGCGCGGGCGAACCACTTCGCTCCGGCAACGTCCGGTCCGTCCGGCATGGGCCGGGTAAGCATCTTGGCCCCCATGACATGCGCAGTTTTCTCTTCGAGGTTCAGAGTATAAGAAGTCTGCGCCACAGGATCCACGACAAACACCAGATGCGGCGCGCCCGCGGGGGACATATTGCCGATTATGGGTAGCGCGGCATCATTGCGCGTGCGGCCTTGCGAATCACGAGCCGTACTTCCGGTCGTCTTTTGGACGATCCGGTTTCCGTCAGCGAGTGTTTGGACGGATTCGTTAGTCACCGTCGCGGAATAAGGTGCGCCCACAACAGGGTGCGCGGCGGATGCAAACGCGGCAACGCCGCCACCAGCTTGAAACCTCACCTCCGCCTGTTGCTTTTGCTCCGCCTGCTGCTTCACAGCAAGCGCGTCGTCGGGCACCACAATCGACTTAACGTCCGACTGGGCGAAAAGCAAGCTGGAGAACAGCGTCAAGAAGAACATCGTACGTTTCATGGTTAATTCACTCCTTTATCAATTTAAGTCAAGGCCGCAAAGCCAAGCCGCCCGCAGCGCCATTCGAGGCGAGCCTGAGGTCCGCAACAAATCCAACGCCCTCGGGAAGCGCGCCCGGTGGGAAAAGAGCGTCGGCTGGAATTATGATCTGAATCGTTGGCTCAGCAGGCATCCAAGCGGAGACCTGCTTCTGTACTCGCTTCGGCGCACGCGCATGCCGCACGGATGCGACAGCCACAGCAGCCTTGAGTGGGACCGCAGCCGTCATTGCAGGTATAGCCTCGGCGCGTCGCTGAAGATTCGGCTGCGTGCTCGGGAGCCAGCGCGGCCAGATCAAGAACACAGTCAGCACAGCGGCAGCGATGGCTGCAGGCACCCACAACCAGCGCCGGGGTGAACGAGCGGCGCGCGGAGGCACAGCTCTCGCGTAGACCGCAAAGGCGTGACTCACACCGCGGAACGCTTCCGCCTGCTCACGGCACTCGCGGCATGCGGCGACATGAAGATCCATTGCGGCTGCTTCCGCGGCCGGCAATTCACTATCCAGCCGAGCGACTAATTTCGATGAGAATTTACACATTGCACTTCTCCGCTAACTTTCGGATAGCACGGTCCACGCTGTCAGCCACTGTGGACGTCGCCATCCCCAAGACTTCTCCGATTTCCCGATACCGCAAACCTTCCGCCCGCAGCAACAGGCATTCGCGATCCGCCTCTGTCAAGGATCGAATGGCGGTGCGCAATTGTCGGAACTTTTCTTTCGCCAGCAACTCCCGCTCCGGAGTTGCATGATCCGGCATATCGTCGCGCGAAGCATCCAACGGCGTGGCGAAGCGCCGATCGTAGCTGGTTTGCCGGTTTCTTGCTTGATTGTGCGCCACGCGAAACAGCCAGCTACGAATATTCTCTTGAGTTCCCCCGGAAGTAACGTGGCGATGCAAGCTCAAAAAAGCATCTTGCGCGACGTCTTGCGCTTCGTCCGGTGACAAGCCCAGACAAACCAGGTATCGCAACAACGGCTTGCGCAGTTCCTCAAACAGTTTGGTCGCCTCCGGAGAGCCGCTTGAGAAGGCCGATGCTGATAGGGTGAACGGAACCGAATCGCCACTCATGAAACTATTGCCATCGCGCTTTCTAACAATAGAACAAGCGAAGGAATCGATTTTCCGGAAGGACAGCGAACAAAAATTCTAGGCGAGCATCTCTTGAATCACGTTACCGCCGAAATCCGTGAGCTTTTCGTTCCTGCCATTGTGCAGGAACCACAGGCGGTTCTGATCCAGCCCCAGCAATTGCAAGATAGTGGCGTGGAAATCGCGCATGTGCAGCCGCTTATCCAAAGCGCGCAGGCCCAATTCGTCGGTTTCTCCGATGGACGCTCCGGCTTTTACTCCGCCGCCGGCGAACCACATAGTGAATCCGTGCGGATTGTGATCGCGGCCGTTTCCGCCTTGCGACATGGGCAGGCGCCCGAACTCCGCGCCCCAAATCACTAGCGTATCTTCCAGCAATCCGCGCTGTTTCAGATCCTGCAGCAATCCGGCGATGGGAAGATCCGTCATGCCGCACATCTTCTCGTGATTTTCGACCAGGTTGCTGTGAGCATCCCACTGCACGGATACCGGCCCGCCGCCCGAATAGATCTGGACGAAGCGGACGCCGCGTTCCACCAACCGGCGCGCCAGCAAACAACGGGTCCCAAATTCGGAGGTGTGTTTTTCATCCAAGCCGTAAAGCTTGCGCGTGGCAGCGTTTTCTTTCGAGATGTCGACGGCTTCGGGAGCATGGCTCTGCATCCGGAACGCCAGCTCATAGGAGCTGATCCGCGCCGCCATCTCGGTGTCGGAATCCAGCGTGTCCATTTCGTTCATGCCCTGCAGAAAATCCAGCGTGCGGCGCTGCCGCTCTGGCGTGACTCCCGCCGGCGGCCGAAGATTGACGATCGGGTTCGGACCTGGACGGAATACGGTGCCTTGATACACCGCAGGTAAGAAACCGGCTCCCCAGCATGGCGTGCCACCTTCGGGAGTACCTTCGGGTTGCGGCATCACTACATAGGCCGGAAGGTTTTCGCTCTCGCTCCCGAGTCCATATGTGATCCACGAACCCATGCTCGGATAGCCCATCAGGATGCGCCCGGTGTTCACTTGATACATCGCTGGGGCGTGGACCGTGCTTTCGGTGTAAAACGATCGCACGAAGCACATGTCGTCCACATGCTGCGCCATCTGCGGAAAGAGAGTGGACACATCCCGTCCGCATTGCCCGTATTTGCTGAACTTCCAGGGACTCTTCAGCAGCGGCGTATCGCCCTTGGTGAACTCGCTCACCACTGTTCCGTAGCTGGGCGGCAACAACTGACCGTCGTACTTTTCGAGCGCGGGCTTTGGATCGAATGTATCGATGTGGCTGGGCGCGCCAACCATGAACAGAAAGATTACAGATTTCGCTTTCGGCTTGAAATGCGGAGGCTTGGCTGCCAATGCATTCACTCGCTGGACCGCGGATACAGGCGCCGGCAACATAGAAGCCAGCGCGATAGCGCCAAATCCGTGGGCCGAGCGCACCAGTACGTCGCGCCGCGTCACTGCCCTTCTCAAATGCGATTCATTGAACTCGGGAAACTTATTGGACATATACGAACTCGTTTCTATTCAACAGTGCCAAGCACATATCGGCCAGGCTACCGCCGGAAGCTAAAAACGTTTTCGCCAGTTTCTGTTCCTGGGGCGATGGCCCCCGGGATAGCGTCAACGTCCAGGCCGTCTCGACCGCGCAAGCGGAATCGGCCTTGCACTCCTTGGCCAGGCGATCTGCAAACGCTTGCGACTGTTCCTGCATAAAGTCGCTGTTCATGAGCGATAGAGCCTGCAGCGGGTGCGTACTGATTGGGCGCACCGGGCAGGATGTGATCGCGTCCGGCTGATCGAAGGAGGTGAGCAACGGGAGACGCACACTGCGTTTGTTGTAGAGATAAATGCTGCGGCGATCCTGCACGCTCTTATCCGGATTGACGGGCCACAATCCATCGCGCTCATGCTCGGTAAAAATAAGGTCGTACACTTCAGGCTCAATCGGAATGCGCACCGGCCGCCCGCCCAGCTTCGGATTCAAGGTGCCGGTTGCGGCGAGAATGGCATCCCGCATGGTCTCACCCTCCATGCGTTTGCGATTCATGCGCCAGTACCATCGATTCTCGGGATCGCTCGACTCGCGGTTTTTATCCGGCTGCGCGCTTTGGCGGTAGACGCTGGATGTTACCAGCATGCGGTCCAGAGTCTTCACGCTCCATCCCTTGGCGGGAAACTCCGATGCCAGCCAATCCAGCAAAGCTTGATTCGAGGGACGGTCTCCCATCACGCCAAAATCATTGGGCGTCCGAATGATCCCAGTGCCCATGCGGAACTGCCAGATGCGATTCACCATCACTCGCGCGGTTAGCGGATTATCGGCTGACGCCAGCCAATTGGCGAGCGCCGTCCGCCGTCCCATGCTCTCGCGCGGGATTTCATACGACGCCTTGAGCACGCGCGGCACCGAGGGCTCGACTGGATCCAGACGATTTTTTGGGTCGCCCATGCGCAGCACATAAGCTTGCGGCGCCGCTTCTTTGTTATTCACGTACGCGTAGGCCTTCGGCAGCGGGTCAGGTTCGGTTGCCTCAATCTGGTGCAGTTGGACGCGAAGCGCTGCCCGCTTCTCACGATCTTCCGGCGTCATCGCAGCCACTACGATGTCCCACGTGGGCTCAACTTGAGACTTGGCATTTTCCGCTAAAACTTTTTGTTCCGGAGTGCGCTGGTCTTTGGGGATCTTCCAAGCTTCCTGCAGTTTCGGATCAAGCTTCGCGAGATGTTCCGCTACGATCCGCTCCTCGTAAGGCTTGGCAAGTTGCTCTAGCGCATCCGTAACGGGCTTGAGCCGCTCTTTGTACGCTTTGTCCACTGCTTCCCACGCCGACCTTTCCGTATCGGTGGCGATGTCCACTTCCTGGCCGGACGCCCCTCCAAAAATGGCTTGCATGCGGTAATAATCCGCCTGCAGAATCGGGTCGAACTTGTGATTGTGGCAGCGCGCGCAGTTGACGGTTAATCCCAGGAAGGTCTGGCCCACCGAAGTTGCGATCTCAGTGAGAACTTCTTCGCGGCTCATTTCCGGATCGATATTTCCAGCCACCAGGTGCTCCTGGCCTGCGCGAAGGTATCCGGTGGCGATCAGCGCTTCCTTGTTGCCGGGAAACATTTCGTCGCCGGCGATCTGTTCCTTAATGAACTGGTCATACGGCTTGTCGCGATTGAAAGCGTCGATCACATAATCGCGATAGCGCCAGGCGTGGGGACGGTCGGCATCTAATTCGAATCCGTTGGTCTCGGCGTAGCGCACCACATCCAGCCATTTCAACGCCCACCGCTCGCCATAATGCGGTGAGGCCAGCAAGCGGTCCACAACTTTTTCGTACGCATCCGGGGATTTGTCCCGGACAAACGCGTCCACTTCCGCCGGCGTAGGCGGCAATCCGATGAGATCGAATGTCACGCGGCGAATCAGGTGAATGCGATCCGCGGGTTCCGACGGCGACAGTTTGTTGGCTTGCAGCACGCTCAGAATGAAAGCGTCGATAGGCGTTCGAACCCAAGGATTCGAGACTTCGGGGACCGGGGGACGGTTAACTTTTTGAAAGGCCCAGTACTTTGCGCGCGCGCCGATGAACTTAGCTTCTTTGTCGGGAGTAGGCTGATCCGCGGCGATCGTGGTCGCGAGAGCCACCCCGAATAAGATGAATCCTCGAATAGGTAGCCTCACGTATTGGATCTTACACTATAACTCCTAAGTTGGCTAGTTTTTGGTTGTGGTGCAGGATGGAATCCAAGTTGACTTTGTTTTCGCAGTTGTTAGGAATTCGACCCTGGTGGGGCAGGACCGTGCCCTGCCAGGTGCGTTATGAGTCGGTGGTCGCAAACGGCTGACGAACCGATGGTCTGCTGCGACGCTGGAAAGCCGCTCCCGCGAGGTTTCGGCAGGGCATGGCCCTGCCCCACGCGTTAGTTATCAACTTGGCCGCAGTCGAGATTGCGCTTGCGCTACAACTGAAAGGTATGACGCGCCGGACGTTTCTCAGCAGCACGGCCGCAGCCGGATTCGTGTGGTCGTGGCCGGTCAGCACAAAAGGCGCGCCCGTACCGTTTCCGGTCCAGTATCGCAAGCCGAATCCATATGAAAAACTCCGGCCCCTGCTGGAGCCCGGCCACGACATTTTCCCCGTGGAGGCGGAGGCGGCCGCGATTACAGCACGCTGGAACCGGTCCATCGGCACTGGCTCTCTGCCGATGGCAGAAGGGTTTCGCGGGTCCTCGCCATTGCCTAAGAGCTACAAGAGCGTCGCTGAGGGAGTTACTGTCGCCGAATACGATAAATCGGATCACGGATTCGAGAGCGGCCTCAAACAGTGGATCGCGAAACTGGGGATCATCCGCAGCGCGCGCTTAATCGTCCTTCCCGGCGATGGCCTTCGCTTCGAAATTGCAAGCAGCGCCGGCGGGCTGTTGAATTATCGCGTCGGTCTGTGGAAGCAAGTTTGGCGCGGCGAACAGCTTGCTGAATTTGAGCCGTTGGAAGAAACACTGGTTACCTCGCCGCGCCCGCTATTCCGCGATTGCACGGCCGAAATGTTCGGCCAAGTTCCTTCGTTTCAAGAGCAGCTTCTGAGAGGCGTTCCGTATTGGCGCGGCCGGCTGGATTCCGCAACCGGAATGGACGTTTACGGCAACAACGGAATCGCTGTAGGCGATATTGATGGCGATGGCAAGGACGAAGTTTACGTCTGCCAACCGGGTGGGCTTCCAAACCGCCTTTACAAGCTGGATCAAAACGGCCGCATGCTGGACATCACCGAGCGTTGGGGCGTCGGTGTGTTGGACGATTCCACCGCCGCGCTGATTCTCGACTTACGTAACTCGGGCCGCCAGGATCTGGTTGTGCTTACAACCTCAGGTCCTTTGCTCTTCATCAACGACGGTGCAACGTTGAAGCACAAACCCAACGGTTTCAAATTCGACAATCCGCCGCAAGGTACATTCACTGGAATGGCCGCGGCCGACTATGATCGGGATGGCCGGCTGGATCTCTACCTGTGCACGTATGTTTATTTTCAGAGCGAGGATCAGTATCGCTATCCCGCGCCCTATCACGACGCTCAAAATGGTCCTCCCAATTATCTCTTCCACAATCGGCTGACGGCCGATGGCGAAGGCTTCTTCGAAGACGTAACCGGTTCCACGGGGATCAACGAAAACAACAATCGCTACAGCTTCGCTCCCGCCTGGTGCGACTACAACGGCGACGGCTGGCCGGATCTCTACGTCGCGAACGATTTCGGGCGCAAGAATCTCTACAAGAACGAAACCGGGCACTTTCACGACGTCGCACAGGCTGCCGGTGTGGAGGACATGGGGCCGGGAATGAGCGCGGCCTGGTTCGATTACGACGGCGACGGCCGGCCTGATCTCTATGTCAGCAACATGTGGACCGCTCCCGGCCAGCGATTGGTTGCGGACCGGAAATTCTCGCCGGTAGTCAAAGATGGGCTAATCGATGCCTACCGCGGGCACACAAAGGGCAATTCGCTATTTCGCAATCGCGGTGACGGGGCATTTGAGGAGACTAGTTCTCAGGAACACGTCGAGATGGGCCGTTGGGCATGGTCCGCCGATGGCTTTGATTTCGACAACGACGGCTCACCCGAAATCTACGTCGCTTGTGGAATGCTCACCAATCCATCGGAGCAAGACGCGGCCAGCTTTTTTTGGCGGCAGGTGGTGGCCAATTCACCGCCATCGCAAGCGCCGGCGCAAGCCTATGAAAACGGATGGAACGCCATCAATCAGTTCATCCGCGAGGATTGCAGTTGGAATGGGCGTGAGCCGAATGTGCTATTTGCCCGCCGCGCTGGACGCCACTATGATTTTTCCGGCGTATCAGGCATTGACTTCGCCGACGACAGCCGGGCGTTTGCCGTAACCGATTTTGACGGCGACGGCAATCTCGATCTGTTCCTGAAGAGTCGCCTGGGACCGCAGGTCCGCGCCCTGCGCAATGAATGGGGCACCACGCGCCGCGCGCTCGCCATCCGATTGACCGGTACCAAATCCAATCGCGACGCCATTGGCGCATCGGTTACCGTGGAGCATGACGGACGCCGCATGGTGGCATTCGTACAAGCCGGCTCGGGCTATCTTTCGCAACACACCAAGGCACTGCACTTTGGACTGGGCAGCGCGGGGCGCGCCGAAAGAATCGCCATACAGTGGCCTTCCGGGCTCCGCCAGGAGTTCCGCGATCTCGATGCCGGCTTCCGCTATCACATCACTGAGGGAGACGCCCAGCCGCATCCTGAGCAGTTTGCGCCGCGTCGCGAACTGCAGGCGGCGCCTCGAATTTCGCCCGACAATCGGCCGCCGTTTGAAGAAACATGGCTGGTGGTTCCTGTTCCGATCCCTGAACAGCGCCGTGGGCCCGGATTCCTTTTGCTAGCCGCGGACGGCAAGATGGGACTTCCCTCCGGGGTTCCCGGCCAGGTGTTGGATTTGAGCCGCGAATCGCCAGACGTAGCCGCGAGCTACGCACTGTTCCGCCGCTACCTGTTCGACTATCGCGCGGAGCTTCTCTTGCCGATGCTCATTCTCATTGACGAGTTAGGTTTGGCGCACAAGGTGTATCCGGCTGTTCCAAGCGAAAGCCGTCTGATGGAAGACTTGCGTCTTTCAAAAACGAAAGATGCACGGCGTTTAGCTTTCCCATTTCCGGGCCAATACTACTCCGAGCCTCGGCGCAATAATTTTCGGCTGGGCGCGGCTTTTTTTTGGGCGGGCTACCCGGAGCAAGCGTTGGTTTACTTGAACGAAGTGATTCGCGAGCAGCCTGACAACGGCAAGGCCCGGGTTGCGGTTGGATACATTCATCTGGAAGCGGGGCGCGATGCTCTCGCGCGCGAAAATCTGGAGCGCGCGGTCACGCTGCTGCCGAACGATCCCGAATCCTGGATTTATTTGGGCCGTTTGGAGACAGGACTGAAGCAGTATCCCGCCGCGTTGAGGGATTTTGAGAAGGCGCTCACGCTAGATCCAAAATCGTCTTTCGCGATGCTGAGCGCAGGCCAGGCGCAAGCCGCGCTGGGCGATGACGCCGCCGCTGAAGCACTGTTTCGACGCGCGCTTGCGAGTGAGGGCAGCGCCGCCGATGCTGCCACCCAACTGGGTTTGCTGCTGGTTCGTCAGAACCGCTTGGACGAAGCGCGCGAGGCGTTTCAAAAAGCCATAACGGTGCAGCGCGACCACGTGCCGGCCATCAACAATCTCGGCGTGCTCTACATGCAGATGCACAAAGAGGAGGATGCCGTCGCCGCTTTCAAATACGGGATAGAAGTTGCGCCGGATGATGATATCTCATATCTCAATCTGGCGCGCGTCTACGCCCGCGCAGGCGATCGAGTGAAAGCGCGCGATATCCTGCGCCAGTTACTAACTCGGAACCCTTCGAGCGCGGCCGCGAGCAAGTCACTTCGAGAGCTGGAGCAGTAGTCCAGTACGGAGTAAGTGAGGTCCATCGAAATTTTTTTCTAACAGAATCGAAGAAGGTTGGGCTATAATCACCCAAACAGGAGGCAAGACCGAAGCATGTCTAAGTGCATCGTTTGGGTGATTTTTGTTTCGTTGATTGTGGGTTTGGCGCCAGTAGCACCGCTCAGCGCGCAGACCACTGCGGGTTCAATTGTCGGGACAGTGACGGATCCTAGCGGCGCGATTGTCGCGGGCGCCACGGTCACAATCACCAACATGGGTACCAATATCGCGGTCAAGACGACATCGGACTCGTCAGGCGAGTATGTCGTCACGCCGCTGGAAGTGGGCAAGTATTCGGTAGCGGTGGAGGCTACGGGATTTAAGCGCTCGATACGGCCCGACATTCAAGTGAACGTGCAGGACCGCGTGCGCGTCGACTCGAAACTGGAAGTCGGCAAAGCGACGGAGACAGTCGAGGTCCGCGATGCCGCGCCGATCCTGGAAACGGACACCTCCTACCTCGGCGAAGTCGTCGACAGCCAGCGCATTGTGGATCTGCCGCTCAACGGACGGTTCTTTACGCGCTTGGCGGTGCTGACGGCCGGCACGGCGCCGTCGCCAGCGGGCGCGCGCGACGAAAACACGGGCGGATTCAGCGCGAACGGAGTCCGGCCATATCAGAACAATTACATTCTGGACGGCGTGGATAACAACAGCCTCTCCGAAGATCTGAGCAGCCAGACCAGTTTCGTGGTCGGTCCGCCGCCGGACGCCATTCAGGAGTTC
>DASYNU010000059.1:0-35697 GCA_036008345.1 Bryobacteraceae bacterium | reverse complement strand
ACCTGAATGTGATTCGACTTATGCCGCCCCATCATCTGATCGCGCGTAACACCATAAGTCACCGCATGCATAATGGGCCATTGCGGAGTAGTAATGCGCCATCTTCGCTCGGTTTCCTCGCGCGGAAGGCCCCGCACCACCGCGCGTCCCAAATCAACCTTCAGTTTCCCGTCGTCCACGAAAATGCGGCTCCAAACAATCTCACCCGGCTTGCTGATGCCTTTCAACGTCCCGCCGCCCAATCGAAAATACATCGGCGGCTGCCGCTCGCTTACAGCTCCCCCGTATCCATCCGTGAAATGCTGTGCCGGCGCCGCACCGCTAATCTCGAACACCCAAACAAACTCGCCCTTGTAATCCTCGCCGTATCGGATGTCATGCAAAGTCGTCTCCGGATCGAACCCAAGCTTCGTCCAGATGCGATTCGTCACCAGCGCATCCAAACCCGCGCACTCGTCCACCTCATTGAAATGCGGCAGCGCGCGTCCGGCATAAAGCTCTCGTCCATCCCGCGCGAGCACCGGCGGACGCCGAACATTGTTCAACAACCCCTCCGCCAAATCCGAAGCCGGCGTCAAATCCTTCAACCCTTGTTGATATTGAATCCCAATCGCATCGCACCCAAATTCATCGGCAATGCGCAACGCCGCGATATACATTTTGCACTGTTCCAGAATCTGCTGATCGGTAAGTTCGGTCTCCGGATTCCGTCCAGTCACGAACCGCATGCCGCTTTTATCCAGCCATTCGCGCACCGCTCGAGCTTCCGAATCCGGAGTCCGCTGCATCTCGGCATAGAGAGCCGATTGACTCAGCCGCTCTTTGAACACCCCCGTCGGATGCAGCAGCTCATCCGGAATAATGGCGTTGTACATCCCCATGCAACCTTCGTCGAACACCCCGAGAATAGCCTTGTCACGCAGCAGTGTTTCCGAAACTTCTCGGGCCAGCGCCTCTTCCGCGGCCGGCAATCGAAGCGTCGCGAGCGAGTGCACATGAGTGGCATCCTGACCAATGCATTCTCCATTGAGCCATCTCTTCAACCCATTCAAAAAAAACGGATCGGTAAAATCCTTGCTCCACAACGTCTCGTACCGGATGCCCGCCTTAGTAAGCGATCCGTTAAGATTGAGCATGCCAACCAACCCCGGCCACTCGCCGCTCCAGTTGGCAACAATAAGGATAGGACCCTGATGCGTAAAGAGCCCAGGCAGCACATGCTGGCTGTATTGCCAGACTGCTTCCACCACAATCAGCGGCGCAGTTCGAGGGATGTCTCGAAAAATCTGCATCCCGTACTTCTGGCTGTCGATAAATCCATGTCCCTTGGCGGAATCGAACGGATGCCCGCGCTTCACCTCGCGGCCAGCAATACGAATAGCCGCAATAACGGATGCCTCCACCACCTCTTGAGCCGGCCAGCACTTCTGGTTGGCGGACAAACGCAAATCGCCGCTGGCGATCAAAACGACAGGTTCACTCATTTGTCGTTATTGTGCCACGACCCATATGTTATCGTGGGTAAGTAGACCTTCCTGCAGTGCTCCGGGCCGGTAGCTCAGTTGGTAGAGCATCGCACTTTTAATGCGGTGGTCGCGGGTTCGATCCCCGCCCGGCTCACCAAAACTCTCGCAACTATTCAGGTCACCTCGCCGCGCCGGTGAATTCGTACACTTGCACCGCCTTGCGCCCGTTGACGCCGAACCCGAGTTCCGAACTGGTAGATGCAAACACAGGCCGCAATTGCTGCAATGGCTCCAGCGCTACCGGACTAACCAGCGGATTATCACCCACCAACACGCAGCCTTGATTCCGGCAACCCGCTTCCGCCGCCAGCGCTTCCCGCGCCGACTCGAACCGCTTGGTTGCAGCTATCTCCTGGTATGCCCCGCCTCGAGGTAACGTTTTCTGGCGAAGGAATAAAATCGTCGCGCCATCTCGCCCATCCACGGCCCGGCCTCCAAATACGAACAGCCGGATCGCCATGCTCCGATAGTAGGCCGGAAGGTAAAACATCCTCGGCCTCGGTTGGCCCCCCGCATTGGATTCATACCCCAGCAGCAGGTATTCGCTTCGCCGATGCACTTTCGAATACGCGAAGAATATCGGAAAATCGCCGACCATTACGTCCGGTTCAGATGGCCACAGCGGGAGCCGCTCATCCACCACCACGTAGCGCGTGCGCTTAGCCCGCAACAGGGGAACCGCTTCTTGCTCGGACTGTGCCAGAAAAAACTCGGCGGCAACGGTGGCTCCTTCCTGGGTTGGATTCGTCACCGGAATGCGTCTGGCCACATCCACAATCCAGTATCCGTAATCCCACCACGCCATCACGCTGTAGGCACTGGAAGGATACCGATAGTCTGGCGGGTAATATCGCTGCCGGTATCTCGCATAGAAAAATGCTGGATCGCCGAACGGTTCCGGCGTGGATGTACGCATCCAGCGCAATGTCTCTTTCCAGTCCTCCGATATTCCAGTGGACACATCGGAATTAATTGCAGCGTACAGGTTAGGGCCGAACACCAAAAGCATCAGGCACGCGCTAATCGTCCATGCGGTCTTGCGGCCGGACGCGATCAGGCTGTCTGCCGCAAAGCCGGTCGTAAGCGCTACCGCAATGGCATAGTAGTAAGTCATTCGGAGCTGGCCCATCGCCAGCACGAACATTGTAAGTCCCCAAAAAAAGACGAGAGCCCGCCCAGCGTCTCTTCGTTTGAGAAGATAATCACCCAGCAGAAACAATCCGATCAGTGCGAAAAAGAAAGCGCCATAAAACTGGCGCAACGCTGGTAACAAGGTGAAATGACCCAGCTGATAGACCGGAGATTGAAGCTCGTCAACTCCGCCTGATGTTCCAAACAGGGAAGGCATCAGATGGGTCACCAACACTTTCGCCGAATGCCGCAAGCTATGCGCCAGCACAGCCGTTACCGCAACAATTGCCAATCCCGCAGCCGCCATTCCTCCGAAGAATCCGAGGCCCGGACGCCGAAATCGCCGGCACAACTTCCCCCATACTTCCAAAGCGCCGATCGCCAAAGTCCCAAGCAAAAGCGCGGCGATGGTGTAGTTCATCCATAGCAGGTCATGGAACACCAGACAGACGCTCAGTGCGATCGGCAAAGCCACGTACAGCGGCCGGAACGGCGGGTCGGATTGCACCTGCGCCGAAAACCAGCGCACGCGATCGTACATTGCCCAGGCCACTACTACTCCAACCACAATTGCGGACCCGTGAAAGGTCAGCAGATAGGCTGCCAGCGTAAGTCCGGCGGAGATCGAAGTTCCGATCGCCGGCGGCCGTTCCATCGCGCGCAATAACAGAAAAAAGAATAGCGTCACCAACAGGCTTTCCATGATGTGGTGATCCGTGAATCCCAGGCTCGATACGCGCAAGTAATGCCCTGGCAGAGTCGCGATAACCGCGGCCGCCAACAGAGCCGCGCGCTGCCCAAACACCAGCTTTGCCAAAAGGAATACGGCCACCACTTCACAAACCGCCAGCACCGCCGGATACCAGGCGGCGATTACATGCAGCAGGGATTCCGACGGCGCGCCAACACCCGTCAGCCATGTGATCAGTCCCAGCAGCCAGTCATAAAACGGCGCCGTTGTGGTCTCCCGTACCTGGCCAAAAATCACATACGGATCCACCATGATCCGCCAGGGGAAATGTTTGACTAGGTTCTCCGCCACCCGCACGTGATACCACGCGTCGGTTTCCTGGAAGTTCACGAAGCCGGGCTGAAATACCAGATCGAAACGCGGAATCACCCGGATGCCCAACGCCACCAATCCGAGCGCCGCCACCACCATCCAATGCCGGCGGTCCAGGATAGCTCGGAGCCATCCGGTGCGTTCCTGCTGCGGGGTGGGCGTTGGTTCCAATTCTATCGTTCGCTCATTATGGCATACGCGCTCAGTGGGGCAGGGCCATGCCCTGCCGGGGTTCAGGGCGAGCCCCTTTCCGGTTCGCAATAAGCCGCGGCCCTCCGCAGGTTGCACAAGCGGGATCAAAAGACCGCTGGCAGGGCATGGTCCTGCCCTACAACCAAACTGACCCACTACCCCGCTCCGGTTAAAATCAGGTGTGCGATGCGCGAAATTATAGGGACTGTCCGGCAGGCCCTCGATTTGCTCAATTCGCGGCTCCGCCGGCGCTGGCTGCTGCACGTACCATGGGCCCTCTTTTCGGCGGCACTGGAAATGGTCGCCACGGCCGGCATGCTGATGTTGATCCGTCTTATCAGCGATCCCGCCGGCGCCGCGCGCGTCTCGTCGCTAAAGATCCTCCACCAGTGGATCCCCTTGGAACCAGGCTTGGGCTTCAATGCCGTGTTCGCCGCGCTGGTGGCTCTGTCTTACCTGGTGAAGAACATTCTGCGGGTGGTTGAGACTTATGCTCAGCAGCGTTGCGCCGCGGCCACCGCGGTATGGATTTCATCCGGCCTGTTGGAGCGCTACTTACTGGCGCCTTACAGCCTGCATCTGCGGCGCAATTCTTCCGAGATGCTGAACAACGTGAGCTATGCCGCGGACCAAGTGAGTTGGCTGGTGCTGCAGTCCGTCACAGCTTTGATTTCGGAAGCCTTTATCGCACTTGGAATTCTGGCGGTGCTGGTGGCTCAGCTCCCACCGCTGGCGCGCGGCGCGGCAGCCGTCACGGCCGGCGTCACCATCCTTTTGCTGTGGATTACGCAACAGCGCCACATACGTTGGGGCCGGCTCTTGCACAACTCCAACGCTCAGAAACTTCAGAGCGTGCGCCAGAGTCTGGCGGCCGTCAAGGAGGCTAAGATTCTGGGGCGGGAGCGCTACTTCGGCCGCAGGTTCGCTCGCATCCGCTCCGCCCTCGGCGATCTGGAAGCGGTGCAGGTTACTACTGAAATTCTGCCGCGCGTGGTGGTGGAAACCACGTTCGTAATCGCGCTCGCGGCTTTGATTATTATTTCCTGGCTGCGGCCGAATGCAGCCGGAAATCTGACGCTCACACTCGGCATCTTCGCCTATGGTGGGCTGCGGCTTTTACCCTCCCTGCACCTGCTGGTTTATCGATTCAACCGGATCGGCTCCGGCGATGCCGCTGTTCAGGCAGTTGCGCGGGATTGGCACGAGTTGGGGCCCTACATTGCCGTGAGCAGCGCAGCGGACGCGGCCATCGCCATGCGGGATTCCTTGGTGTTTGAGGGAGTGTCCTTTGCATACCAAGAATCCCACGGCGGATCGAATGAACCTGCTTTGAGCGATATTGATCTCACCATAAGACGGGGCGAGTCCATTGGTATTGTCGGCCCCACGGGCGCGGGAAAAACCACTCTCGTGGATCTGATGCTGGGAATTCTCGAGCCTACCGCGGGAACCATTCGCGTAGATGGGCGCGATATTCGCTCGTCGCTGCGGGCTTGGCAGAAGCAGATCGGCTATGTGCCGCAGACCGTGTACCTGATCGACGACACCATCCGCCGCAATATCGCTTTGGGGCTGGAGGATGCCGAGATCGATGAAGCGCGCGTGTTGGAAGCAGCTCGCGACGCGCAGTTGGATGGATTCTTGAGCGGGTTGGCGGAAGGCTTGGACACGCTGGCGGGCGAACGTGGGCTCAGGCTTTCAGGCGGGGAACGGCAGCGCATCGCGGTGGCGCGAGCGCTCTACCGGCGTCCTACGGTTTTGATTTTCGACGAGGCTACCGCCGCTCTGGATAACGCCACCGAACAGGCTCTCACTAAGACCATTCATGGCTTGCATGGCCGGGTAACAACGGTCTCCATTGCCCACCGGCTAAGCACCGTGCAATCCTCGGATCGGCTCATATTTCTTCGCGGTGGAAGAATCGCGGATGTGGGAACTTATGCGGATCTCGAAAGAAATCCCGAGTTTCTAGCACTGAGTGCGCGGACCCCGGAAACGTTGCCGTAGGCGCTTACGCGCGTCCTCGAACACGCCGGAACACCGGAGCGGCGTCACGTTGCCAAGCCTCCAACCACGTCTCCGCAAAGGACGCTTGGATGTTCCGCTGCATCCGTTCGAGAACCTGAAGGTCGTCGGGAAAACCCTGCAGCAACTCGTCGATCCGCTGCGCGAATTCGTCGCTGTCTCGAAACGTAACGGCCGTGAGGCCAGGCTGGATCTGTTCCGTCAGGCAGGGGCCGTAATCTAAAACCGATGCCGGCGTTCGTGCGCCAAAGAGATCTATTATTTTCATTGGGAGATCCACGCCGGAGGAGGACCGGTGCAAAGAGAACCCGATGTGAGCCACGCGCAGCAGCTCGCGATAATCGGCTGGATCGAGAAAGGCCGTGTGCGGGATTACACGGCGCCACGCAACCCGCGAAATTCGTTGTTCAAATTCCTCGCGCAACGGTCCGCGGCCGGTGATCAGTACCATCAATCGCGGTAGCGGCCGCCCAGGCGTTTGAGAATCCCAACGCTCCAGACCCCGCAGCAGAAGATCCATGTCTTCGTCGGAGCTCCAACTGGTGGGGCAAACGGCCAACGCCGATCCACAGGGAAGCGTCAAACCGGCCCGCGCAAGAACGTCCCGCGCGGCCGCCGTTCTTTCAGAAATTGGCAATACCGGTAGCAGCTCCCTGGGCTTGTCATACAGCACAATGGGATTCACCAGCCCGAATTCGTCCACCAGAATCCGGCGCATGGCTTTCGATACGCAGAAGTGGGCGTCCGCGTGGCGTCCGAACCAGCCCTCGCAAGTCTTCGCCAATCGAACCACGAAATGTGCCGGGCCTAAACGGGGCTCGAGCATCGTGTATCCGAAATTATGCCAGTCGATAATGAAAAATGAACCTCGCATCCGTGCCGCCATCCAACCGGCTAATAAGGTAGGAAGGGTGGGTGGATTCTGCACCAAAACTGCATCCGCGCGCGGCGTTGCGGCCAGCAGCACCCACAGCGACTCCACCAGCAGGCAGGCAGACCGTATGGCCGTCACCAGCAGAAACCAAAATCGCGGAGCATTTTCGGGTGCCCGCCGAAGCCTCCGAATCCGGTACAAGTGAATTCGCTCGCTGTTTTTGACGGAGCGGTCAACTTGTGTCTCATGATATCCGGCCAGTGAGACGGCAGCTCCATCCTCAGCCAACGCTAAGGCCTGATTCAATATCCGCGGACTTCGTCCCAGATCGCCCAACACCAGGACCGTCGCGCGATAGCGGTGTTGTTGAGCGGACATTGGGAGGAAAGCATTATCATAGCCGGGGTGAACCTTCTCGACAAGCAACCGCATCCATCCACCGTCCCGGAACGTTCGGGCCGGCCGAGGATTGCCGTCGCCGGGGGCGGTACAGCCGGGCACGTCACTTCAGCTTTGGCCATCATGGCAGCGTATCAGGACGGCTTCGATGCGGAGGTTTTTTTCATAGGATGTCAGGGCGGATTCGAAACTCAACTCATCCCGGCCGCGGGTTTTGAACTGCATGTCATTCCAGGCGCACCGTACGCGCGCCAAAATCTATTTGGGAAAGCGTGGTCGCTGGCGGCCGTGGCGGCGGGGACCGTGGCTGCTCGACGGCTCCTCAAAACCAAACATACCGACCTGGTTATCGGACTGGGTGGGTACGCATCTTTGGGCGCAGTACTGGCGGCGAACATTCTCGGAATCCCCTCCGTAATTCATGAGGCGAACGTTTTTCCCGGCTTGGCCAATCGAATGATCGGGTCGCTCTCCGACCGCGTATTTCTTGGCTGCGAGCAGGCCAGTAGCGCTTTTCGAACTTCGAAAATAGTGATCACGGGTAATCCCATCCGGCCTGCCATGGCCGCACTGGCGAGTGAGCCCAGGGAAGAGGGTGAGCGCGAAAGGCCGCGCCGGATTCTGGTGACGGGAGGCTCGGCCGGTTCCCATTTTCTGAACAATAACGTCCCACTATTATTGGCACGCGTTCGCGACCTGGACGTTCCGGTAACGGTCCGTCATCAGTCGGGCGAAGGTAAAACTGAACGGGTAAAACTGGCCTATCATCGGCTGCAACTGGACGCAAAGGTTGAGGCGTTTATCGGCGACATGGCCAAGGCATACTTGGATGCAGATTTCGTAATCACAGCCGCCGGCGCGCTGACGCTGGCTGAGTTGGCTCTGTTTGGCTTGCCGGCCCTGCTGGTCCCGCTCACGGCCGCCGCCCAGGGCCATCAAATCGCTAACGCTAGAACGTATGCCGAGCGTACGGGAGGCGCGTGGGTTCCTGAACATGATTGGGATACGGAGCCGTTAGCCAGACGCGTTGCCTCAATGCTTTCTGAGAGCCAGGATACCTTGGCCGCACAAGCTCAACGGCTACGTGCGATAGCCACCCCGAATGCTGCCCGGAAGTTGGTGGAGGAGTGCCAGACCCTGCTGGCCGGCGTCCACCGGCTCGGCTCAGAATAAGCACTGCGCGGTTCTCGAATTAGCCCTATAGTTTTCTGGGAAGCACTTTTATCATCAGCACATTACTTCGTGCTTTGACACAAATGTCCACCCGGGCCACTTACTCAGTGGGCCATTGATGAGTAAGTAGTACTTCCTAGTCCTTTGGTCCTGGTGCGTCAATAGCCGCGTTCTTGCTAATGTGAAACCCTAAGTTGTTAAACCAAGGACCCTTTAGGGTTCCGGACACAAGAAAAACAGGAGAACCAAAATGAAAAAGCTCAAAATGTCTTTCTGGCTCGCGCTCGCGACCGCCAGCATGTTCGCAATCCAACTCGCCACCCCCGCTTCCCATTCCAGCCGCTACGATGACCCCATGCCAACTTGCCCACCGGAGTGCCCGAAGCCGAAGCCGCCTCAAAAGTAGGGACGCATTGATTCAGGATCGGCAGGGCGGCCCACGGCTGCCCTGCGTCACAGACTAGATTAGTCGTGCGCCAAATCTGGGCCGGGCCTGAATACGCTGATCCAGATAACCAGACAAAGCGTCAATGCGGACAGCATGTAGTTATTGGTGAGACTCTTCTTTGCCCAACCCATGTTCACCGCGAAATAACAGACGGCGTAGATACCAAAGTATGCGGCCAGCATGCTTTCGTGCCGCAAGAGATTGCTTCTGACGCTATTGCGGATGACCACCAGGAAGAGCACCGCCGATAATCCAAGAAAGATCGCTAAAACTGTCGAAATATAACGCTTCGCCAGAAATTCAAACTGCATAACCACTTGTAGCTCGATGGTGCCGAAGCGGCTAAGCTCCGCTTTCACCGGAACCGCCGCGAACACTATCGCCGTCAGCAGCAGGAAGAACAAGATGGGTCGAGCCGGCCTGACAATCTGCGCGTATTCTTTCCACATTCCAGAGTGGACCTCAAGGGTCACAGCGATTTGTAGGAGCAGAAGAACGGGTTCGGACCACAGCCAAAAGTAGGTGTAGGAAATGGGCAGAGCGTTGCCGAACCCGGCGGTGAAATAAAACGCGCCCAGAGACCGAACCACAGCACAACCCAGGTACAAAGTGAAAATCGGGTGCTTCTTCGCCAACCCCGTCCAGAGTAAGTGAGCACAGAACAGCAGCTGCACCGTCACTGAACTGTACCAGAACAAGTTAGTGGGTTCTGACATCTCGATACACTCGTAAAAAGTGTACGGTGAAACCACTAAGCCGTCAACTATAAAATGTGGGGCGGCCTACACTGCGCCCGCCTTCCTAACCGTTAAGGCTCCCTAACACGCTCCTTACTTCTTCTTGACTGGCTTCTTTGCATTCGGATTGCTGTAGTTGGTCTGAATGGTAGCACCGATCATCTGCAGCATACCTTTGGCGGCCTCGGCAAACTGTCCTTCGGGCTGAAGTTGTAGATACTTTTCGAGCGCCGCCTGCATTCCATCCGGAGCAACAACTTTCCCGTCCTTGTCGGTGGTCAATTTCGCCGACAGCGCGGTGGCGTACTGGAACTGGGCGTCTGCGTAATCGGGATTGGCTTCGACAGCCTTTTTGAAGGCCGCCTCGGCTGCGGCAGTCTGGCCGGTGTTCACCAGTACGGCGCCCAGATTGTAGAAATACTTGCCAGCGTTGGGCGGATCGAGTTGCGCGGCCTTGGTTAGCTCAGCCTGCGCATCATCAAACTTCTTCGCCTTGGCTAACGCCAGAGCGTAATTGTTGTGGTAAGCGGGATCGTCCGGTTTTAGTGCGATGGCCTTCCCGAAAGCTTCTATCGCCTTGCCCAGCGCGGCCGTTTGCTCGTCCCCGGTTTTGGTCCCCGCCAACTGAACATAAGCGTCAGCAAGATTGGCCCAGATGACATGCTGATTGGGATCCATCCCCGCTCCCTTTTCGAAGGACTCGACGGCAGCGGGATAGTTCTTGGCGGCTAACGCCTCCTTGCCGGCATTGAACGCATCGTTCAACGCTTTGTTCTTAGCCATGGTGGCGGCGTTTTCCTTGGCCTTCTTCTCCAAGGCTTCCTTTTGCTCCTTGGTCAGGCCGCGTTCCTGCTCCTTACTCAAGTTGCCTGTTTCGACTGCCTTTTGGGTAGCTTGGTTGGCCTCCATCGTCTTCTTGAGGTCGAAGTTGCAGGGAGTTGGATCGCCCAGCTGGGTATGTAAATGCTGGACGAAATCGCGCTTGTCGTCGCCGATAAAGACGCTAACGGTATATGTGCCCAAAGGCAACCCGTTGTAGATGTAATGGCCTTTTTTGTCTGTCTTGGCGCCCTTGTAGGTACCCTTCATATCTTCGCGCTCAATCAGGATCTTCGCGCCCACGGCGGGACTTCCATCCGTGTTTTTCACTTCTCCCTCAATGGCCGAGATCTGCGCCCAGGCGGCGCCTGTAAACAACAGGAAACAAAACGCGTATGAAATGTACCCGCGTGACTTGGCAAACATCCCGATATCCTCCCCAGCAGTCAATCTTTCAAACTTCAGCATACTACGATGTGTTCCGTGATGCACCCGGCGTGAAAGGCGCGTCAATACGCGACGCTGAGCACGTAAGCCTCTCCATAATCGACCACTCCGGCGTCCAGTGTCCCCTTCTTCAGCGGTGCCGTGAAGCTGGCGAACCCACCGGTGGCGATTCCCAAACTACCAAAGGACGTTTCGCCGCTCGCGGCGTGAGGCAACTGCGCCCGAATTGCCGCGGGAACTACCATTTTGCCCGCCGAGGCCGGAGCGGCGCAGTAAAAGCTCTTCGCGCGCGACATGGAGGGATCCGTGGGATTCACGATGGTGGAGTTTCCGAACACTGTGACAATCGGATTCGTGGAGGTGTTTCCACCCGACCAGGCAATTGTGAGGTCGGCATTAGGAACGGTCGAAAAGTTCCCCGCGTTGGTCCAGCTCAAGTTATCCGGCAGCGTGATGGTGGCACTGAACGCGCCCACATCGACGCCCCCGTTCCCTGAAATTGTCCATGAACCAGGTCCGAGAATCGGAGGGATGAACGCGCTAACGTATCCACCGGTAGTTTGGCGCAGGATGTTGGCACTCGCGCTGCTGGGTCCATTGATGAACAGCGTAACCGCATCCGCTACCAGTTCGGTACCGCCAATCAGGTTGAAAGGGGGAAGATTGAACCCTCCGGAAGTGTTTACTTGATCGATGATCACGCAGGAGTTCAGGGGCGCGGGGTACGAGACTGCGCCGTAGGCCACGGGAATCAGGTTATAAAGGTTGAAAACGGCGCTGGCGTTGGCATTATCGAACAGTCCGCCGGCTCCCTGCACGGGCCCACCCAACGCTGCAACGTACGCGACCAGTATCTGGAAAAGTCCGACGTTCACGGTGCCGCCGCTATCCAGCGTGGCGAGCGCGCTCTCGTTTAGACCAAAGATGTGTGTGCAAACATCGCTGCCACTCTTGGCGATGGGAATGACGAAGTCCTGGCTCACCTGCCCGCTGGCGGTCACCGACATCGGAACGTAGCAGCCCGTAACGACATCGGCGGGAATCGCGAAATCAATTTGGTCCTCGCCCGCGTAGCTCGGCGCCCGGCCGGCATAAGTGGGCTTCACGATCTGCCCAGCAATAGTCACAACCACGTTGGAACCAACCTGCACGCTGCCCGGAGCCACGTTATCCGGAGTGGTAATGGGGCCGAGGCCGGTGCCATAGATTACTACCGTCTCACCCGGATGCGCGGCTTTGGTCAATAATACCGGGGTGGAATCTGTGCCATGCTGCGCCGCTACTGTGCCATAACCCTGAGAGTTGGATGTGAAAATCCCCACCCGCGACTGCACCACTGAGATGGTGAACGGGGCGCTGGTTTGGCCGTTGTACGTCAGAGTCACGCTGGCATCTCCAATGGGTGTGCTGGACGGCAGAATAGCCTGCACCTGGAGGGCGGATGTGTAGAACATGAACGCGTCGATCTTTTGCCCGCCACTCGAAATTGCGATGGATGTTCCATTCGCCGCCGGTAGGCTGGTTGGAAGCGGCAAGCCAGCCGGATAGGTGGGTGTGGTGGGGCCCATACCGGTGCCAAAAACAATAAATATGGATCCTTGGGCGACGACATGATTGCCGATCGGATGGCCCTTGGAGTCCTGGGGCGGCGTCAAGTAGTTCGCCGTGTTTACGATGGACCCGATTTTCGGTTGAGCCAGCGCGGATGCCACGGCTGTGACCGCTAACAGAGAGGAACAGACGATTTGCCGCATAGGCTATACTCTATCGCAATTGGTGGTGGCTGTTGGCTGGGTAGTGCGCCAAATGTTAGTTGAGGCTGGATCAGGCTGCGTTCCAAGTAAAAAGTCTGAGCTTTGACCGTTCTGGACCAGCCAGAGCCTTTGCGACAAGAACTTGAATCGTGGACTGTTTGCGTGTGGTTCACGTTCTACAACTTCTGTCCGCGTTCACAAGTCCATCCCGAATTGCTGGAGGCAGCTTGATCGGAAGCTTCCCGCCATGGCCCAGACCACCTTCAACAATCCGTCGCCCACTTGGGCCAGCGTGCAGAGCTACGAGAGTTTTGGATTGAGGAAAACGTATAGCGCCGCAATCCTTCCGTCGCGGACAATGATGACGTCCAGCCCGGTGTAATCGGGAGCTTCGCCTCTCGGCCCCGAACCCCAGGCGAGAATTCCAGCGTTGTGAAGAGCTTGGGCTTCTCCATGAGGCGTGTAAACAAAGTGCGGATGGGTCGCGCGAAGGTCACCGGCGAACTTGTACAGAGCGTCCCGTCCCACGGACACGCCTGGCGGAACATAGAGTACGCAATCGTCAGTGTAGAACTGGTCAATGGCTGCACGGCGGCGGCCGGCATCACCCTCGCCGAAGACTTCTTGTAAGTTCCGATGAAGAAGTTCAATGATTCGCTCGCTCATCACTAGCGCACCACCATATCCAAGACGACAGTGGATGTCAACCAGTTCGGTCTTTGATCAACCAATATTTAGCGCGGCACCGGTGGCTGGCCGCTCGCTGGGTTTCGTCCTAGCCGTTGGTGGGTTTCGTCATAATGGAAGTGCTGCCCGCTGCCGCCCGCGGCCCGCCGCCTGAAGCCCTATGTACTTTAGTGAATCGCTCCGATTCAGTTTCCAAGCGCTGAACGCTAACAAGGTTCGGAGTTTTCTTACGGCGCTTGGCCTGGTGATCGGCAATGCCTCGGTGATTCTGGTGGTCACCATCTCCATTACCAGCCGCGACTATGTGCTGGATCAGATTCGCGGCGTCGGTTCGAATTTGATTTCCGCGCAGTTTTCAGCCGGTACCGACACAGCCACGCAAGTGGACGCCGATTTCATTAAGCTGGCCGACGTCGAAGCGGTGCGGCAGCAGTTCGGATCGCGGATCGTCGCGGCCACCGGCGTGATGACGAATTTCGGGCGCATGTTGATCAATGGCAAAGAACAGGACGTCCGGGTGATCGGCTCCGACGACCAATATCCGCTGGTCCGAAACATGCGGCTGCTTTCGGGGCATTTTATGGATCAGAACGACGTGGAACAGCGGCAGCACATCGCCATGCTGACCGAGAAACTGGCGCAGAAGTTATTCGGAAGCACGGCCGCAGCCGTCGGCCGCGTGATCAAGCTGTATGGATTGCAGTTCACAGTGATCGGAACCTTCAAGGAACGGACCGGGACAATGGGGATCTCCGAAATCGCCGACGAAACTGTGCTGATGCCGATCACGGTCATCAAGCTGTTCATGCCCGTGGAACGAGTTGACCCGATGTATGCGCAGGCACGCTACACCGCTGACGTGCTGCCGCTCACTGCCGCCATCAAACAGATTCTCGAAAGCCGTCACCGGCCCGGGGCGAAATACGACGTGTTCAACCTTTCTGGATTTCTGGAAGCGGCTGAGAAGATCGCTTGGGTTTTGACATTAGTGCTGGTGACAGTGTCGGCCATCACGCTGATCATTTCCGGAATCGGCATCATGAACATCATGTTGGTGACTGTGACGGAGCGGACGCGGGAGATCGGCCTGCGCATGGCGGTGGGGGCGTCGCGCAAGGCGGTGCTGGAGCAGTTCCTCACTGAGGCGGTGGTTCTGAGCGTGTCGGGCGGACTCATCGGCATCCTGATCGGCATCTCCATTCCACTGAGCGTGCGATTTATAACCGATCAGATCCGAGTGCCGATTTCACCGCTCTCGATTGTGGTGGCCTTCGGTGTGTCGCTGGTGGTGGGCGTGGTGTTCGGAATGCTGCCTGCCAATCGCGCGGCGAAGTTGAATCCGACGGAGGCGTTGAGGTATGAGTGAGAATTCGAGTCAATCCACGAAAGGATTGCGGATTTCGACGTTTCGAATTCGTTGCCTGTGCTGTAAGTCCTCGGTCCACAGAATCCGGCAATCGCCGGCGATCGCCGAACTCACGATAAGAGCATCGTAAAACGAGAATTGCGTTTCGCCGCAAATCGAGAGTGCTTGCGAGTATAGCGATGAGTCCGGGAAAATCTCGCACAGAGGCATCAGGACGCGTGCCAGGTAGAGCTGAGCTTCGGCGGCTAGCATCGGCTTGGCAAATTTTCGCGTCGTAACGTTCAGGAACTCCTGGACCACCTGATAGCTGATCACACCCGCGCGGGTCTCCAAAGCTTGGGCAACCAAACCGTTCGCGCGAGCGCGCTTCACAGGCGACCGGCTATCGAATGTATATACGAAGACATTGGTGTCCAGGAAGAATCTTTCAGGTGCCCGGCTCATTGATTCAGCGTTCGTTCATCTCATCGCGCGAAATCCGCCTTACACTGCGAACATGACCCAAACGCTTCATGAGTTCCGCATATTCCTTACTTCCCGTTTCCCGGCCGGCGTAGCGCTCCAGCCACTCGCGGAAAGCGGCATTCAGAGTTTTCTTTTCGTGCGCCGCCCGCAGCCTGGCGCGCTCGATCAACTCCTCTTCAGCACTAAGAGTGATATTTCTCACATATCTAGTGTACACTATTTCAGTGTGCCCAGAGCTATTTGTCCCGATAGCTGAGTGGCGGCTTGTGGTCTGCAGGAAGCCTGGACTGATACTCATGCCCCACGCGTCGCTGTTCGAAACTTGCGCGCGCGGCTTTGATTTCGCCAGGATCGGTGTAGAGATCCAGCGCGGTGAGCGCCAGCGTTTTGGCTGCCACCAGCATGCCTTTTCTACCGATGCTCATTCCCGAGCAGGCTGCCGATTGCCAACTATGCGCCGGAATTCCCGGGACCCACGTAGCCGTGTCGAGCGCCGCTGTTGGAACGATCCAGCTCACGTCGCCGACATCGCTGGATGCGGAAAAATAACCTTCTCGCGGTGTCGCGATGCCTTCCTGGCTTCCCAGCGGCCGGGCTCCTTCGAGCGGCAAGGTCTTGCGAATGCGTTCCGCAAAAGCCTGTTCTTCACGAGTGTACGTGACGCCGCCCACCAGGTGGAGGTTGCGATCCACCAGCGCGGCCAACGCGTCGTTGGGCAGCACGTTGTAAGCGCTATCGATCAGTTCCATCTCCATGCGAGTTTCGGTGGCCAGCGCTCCGGCTTGCGCGCATTTCACGATGCGATTCCAGATTCCATCCAGGACCGGCATGCTGGGATGACGCGCGTATAAAAACAACTCGGCGAAGTCCGGCACAATATTGGGAGCCGCGCCGCCATTGGAGACGATGTAGTGGATGCGGGTGGACTCCGGCACGTGTTCACGCAGAAACTCCACTGCATTCGCCATCACCATCACGCCGTCGAGGGCGGAGCGTCCCAGTTCGGGTGCGGCCGCGGCGTGGGCCGGTTTCCCGTAAAAACGGAACTTGGCCGAGGTGATGGCCAGCGAGCTTTGCTTGGACGCACTATTGGAATCGCCCGGATGCCAGCTCAATACGGCGTCCACATCTTGAAAAACACCGGCACGGGCCATGTAGACTTTTCCGCCGCCGCCTTCTTCGGCCGGAGTTCCGTAGAAGCGGATGGTGCCGGAGATTTTCTTTTCCGCCAGCCAATCCTTAATGGAAACGGCCGCAAATAACGAAGCCGCTCCCAGCAGGTTGTGGCCGCAGCCGTGGCCGGGTGCACCGTCGACAATCGGTTTGCGCTCCGCTATGGCTTCTTGCGAGAGACCGGGCAAAGCGTCGTATTCACCCAGCACCGCGATCACCGGCTTTCCCTGGCCCCAGGTTGCCGTGAAGGCAGTGGGGATTCCCGCCACGTTCTCCTGAACTGTAAAGCCGGCTTGCCGCAGCTCGGATTTCAGGAGCTCCGCGCTTTTGTGTTCCTGGTAGCCGACTTCGGCGAATTCCCAGATCTGGCGAGAGACATCGCCGTAATGTGCGGCGCGAGCGTCCATTTGCTTGAGCAGCGTTTCTTTGTCACCGGCCAGGGCGGCCGCGGCGCAGAGGAAAATACCGAGTGTACGCATCGGGGTCATGATAACTTAACCATGGCTCAACCAAGGCACCGACTCCCTTACGGTCGCGGTTCGGCTCAGTTACCGAACCGCGAGCGTAAGCGACCGGTGCTCGGCGCTTTTTCACCCATTACATTATGATTCCCTTGCGGACCGCGTACAAGATCACCTCCGGGACGCTGTGCAAGTTCAGCTTTTGCAGGATGTGGGTGCGGTGCGTGTCCACCGTGTACAGACTTACGCTCAACGCGTTGGCGATCTCCTTGTTGGTTCTTCCTTCGGCCACCAACTGCAGGATTTCGCGCTCGCGGCCAGTCAGTAATTCATAGCTATCGTCAGCGCCCTTGCGTCCCAGGGCCTGCACGTAATCTTCCTGCAGGATGCGGCTGATTTTGGGGCTGAAGAACGATCTACCTTCCGCCACCGCGTGGATCGCCGCTATCAGTTCCGACTTCACCGCATCCTTCAAAAGATACGCCCGCGCGCCGGCCTTCAGCGACCGGATGACGTAGCTTTCGTCGTAGTGCATGCTGAGAATCACCACACCCATGCCCGGATGTTTCTCCACAATACGCCGCGTGGCTTCGATGCCGTTCATGTTGGGCATGGCGATATCCATCACCACGACATCTGGTTGATGAGTCTGGACCAAGTCGAGAGTCTCGCGGCCATCGCTCGCTTCGCCCACCACCACGAATCCTGGCTGCCGTTCCAGCAACAACCGCATCCCATCGCGCAGGATATTGTGGTCGTCAGACAGAAGGATGCGGATTTGTTTCATTCTTATGATTTCCGTTCAAGCTGGTGAGCGGCAGTGCGATCTCTACTTTCGTGCCGCGTCCCGCCTTCGAATCCACTTCGAACGTTCCGCCTAGATGACGGACTCGCTCCTCCATCCCTTTTAGGCCCATCCCGCGAACGCGCTCCGGATCGAATCCACTTCCATCGTCCAGGACGCTGAGCAGAATCTTGCCGGATTCCTTCCGCACAGCCACCTCGACGCTGCTGGCCTGCGCATGCCGGGCGCAATTGTTCAGCGCCTCCTGTACCACCCGGTAGATGCAGGTCTTATGTTCTTCGGGCAGCTCATCCGTCAGTTCGCTGTTCAAGTGCACATGCATGCCGGTTCGCTTAGCAGTCTCGCGCGCTTGCCAATCCAACGCCGGCACCAGGCCGAAATCATCCAGCATGGAGGGCCGCAGCAGCAACGCCATATTGCGAATCTCGTTGATGCCTTTCTCCGCTACAGCGCGGATGGATTCCAGGCGCGGCCGCGCCTCAGGCGTAGGTTCCAGATCGAGCAGATTCTCCGCTTCCATCAATACCGCCGAAAAAGATTGCCCCACCTCATCGTGCAGTTCCCGCGAGAGCGCGCGGCGCTCCTCTTCCTGGGCGCGCAAAAGTTTGGCCGAAAGTTCCTGCAGGCTGGCCTGGGCTTGAACGCTTTCCTCCAGACGCCGTCCCACTTCGCCCTCCAGCCGCAGGATATGAACTATCGTCAGCGTGGCCAGAGCAGCGCCGCCGATCAGCGTCACCGCGATTATCAGCACCAGGCTGAGTTGCAGCCGTCCGAACAAAGCGCCTAATTTTTCGTCTCCGCGCTTGAGCGACTCCTCATTCAAACCCGCGATCCGGTCGGCGATCTGGAGCATGGAAGTCCGGCGCGGGATCAGCTCTTCATAGAAAAACGCGAAGCGTTCCTTGCTGCGCTCTTCCGCTGTCCAGGCAAAAGTGCGATCCAGAACTTTCCAGTACCCTTCGATTTCCGATCGCAACGCTCGGAACGGGGCACTCTCTTCCGGCTCCAGTGATTGCGCGTAGCGGTCCAGCGCGGTGTTTGTTTCGCGCCGCAGACCCTCCAGCGCCGCAATCTGCGCGCGGGCTCCGGAAACTTCAGGCGCCAGCAGGGAATCGCGCGCATAGGTTCCGGAAAGATAGATATCGGAGCGGATTTGTTCGAGCGTCCGGTTGCGTGCCAGGAAATGCGCCTGCAGTTCGGTTCCGCTGTGCCGCAGACTGTTCAAAAAAAGCAGCGCACCTGTCTCGGCCGCCGCCATGAGCAGCAGCAAACCGCCAAATCCTCCCACAAGCACCAGCCAGGGGCGCTGCCGCATTCTTCCCTCAGTTTACCGGAAGGCCGATCGATGCCAACCTGCTCTACAAGATTAAGCGAGTTGGTACCTAGGAGCTATCAGGTCCATCCTGTATAGGGTTCATGCCTTAAATTGAAGAGCGCGCGCAGCTCGTGGCATACCGTTTCGACGGGATACTATACAACCAGGCATTTCTTGTATCTTTAGACATTGGAGGGTATTTCATGAATTCGCGATTCTTGGCCGCTCTGGCCGTGACGGTACTGTGTGGGGCATTCAGCGCATGTAGTAAGAAGAGCGTAGCCGCTGCGCCCCCGCCTGCCCCTTACAAGGGTGATGCTCAGACGCCCGCTCCAGCCCGATCGACACCATCGCAGCCGGCACCACGCTCTGAAGTTGCTACCAACGAACGTTCGCGGATGCCCGATGCCGCGACGCGCGCCACCATCCAGGAACTGCTCAACCGCATCCAGGATGCTTATTTCGATTACGACAAGCACACGCTGCGTCCGGACGCGGAGGCTGCTTTGAAGCGCGATGCGCAAACTCTTTCCGACATCATTCGCCAGTATCCGGATTTCAAGCTGACGGTGGAAGGCCATTGCGACGCGCGCGGCTCCGAGGAATACAACTTGGCTCTAGGCGATGCACGCGCCAAGCAGGCCAAAGAGTATCTGGCCACCCTGGGACTCCCGGCTGATCAGTTGCAATTGATCAGCTATGGCAAGGACCGGCCGGTGTGCAACGACCAGGATGAGGAGTGCTGGCAGAAGAACCGGCGCGCGCATTTGACGCAGGCGCAGTAAGGCCAAAGGCACCGTAAACTTTCTTTCCGAGCCGCGAGCGTCAGCGACCGGTGTGTTTGCTTACGGCAAATCCTCAATCTTCCCTGAAGGCTTGGGCGCCGGATACGGCAGCGTGTCCGGCGTCACTCGCACAGAGGTAGTGAACTTGAACGGATATTTGCCGCCGCTCGGGTAGGTCATCTCCACGAAATACGCGCTCCATCCCTTCTCCGGTTTTTCCACATGTCCGACATAGACGTTGTCGTCTTTCGATGTCAGCACCACGCTCTTGTACGCCGGGCCAATGGTCTGCAGCCTGAAATCGCGCTTCTCGGGATTGTTGGCTACCCACAGCTTTACTTCACTAGGCTTGTCCACGCTGGTCACAAGGATATCGCCATTCTTCTCGAACTTCCAAAAAAACTTGGGCCGCGGTTGGCCGCGCAGAAAAGCATCGTAAAAGGCCACCGCGCTCGCGTGAGCGTCTGAGTCCTTCAACGAGTGATTTGTGTTTGGAACATAGCGCAGGTACTTCTCGCCGGGAAGATCGTCGAAATAATACTGCGATGAATCCGGCAGGAAATATTGATCGCCTGCCGAGTTCATGATCATCTTGGGGATGGTGAAACGATCGCGGTAGCTGAACGGCTCCTCCAGCCGCATCAGCGCTGCATATTGCGCGGTGTTCGAGACGTTCATCAGCCCCATGTCCTGGTAATCTTTCACGGCTTCGGAATAGTATCCATAGGCCTGGAAGTGATGCTCGAAGGATTTCACGCTGTTCAACATGTCGATGACCATGGGCACAATAGCTACCACGCGTTTGTCGGCCGCCGCCGTGGTCCAGGTAGTCCAACCGCGTTTGGATCCGCCCGCTACCACAAATTTTTCCACGTTCACGTTTCCGCCCGCAGCGGAAGCAGAGAATGCCGTGATGGTATCCATGGCGCGCACCGCTGCCTTGGTCATGGGGATGTGCAGAGGCAAGGTCTCGTCGCCGGTCTTCAAATATTTCACCCAGGTGTAAGCGATGATCTGGTCCTCGGTGCGTTCCTTGGTCTCGCCGGTGAAGACCAGCGGCTCATTCGGAACACCGCGCAATTCGGCGGCGATCGTGTGAGTAGTCACGGCCGTGTCGACGATTGGTTCGTTGGCCTTTTCTGGGGCTTTATCCTTTATGGATCCGCCGGTGATAAAGAGGAATCCGGTGGTTCCTTTCACCTGGTCCGGCCGCACGATGGTGAGCCAGTGTTTCCAAATGGGATGATTCACTTCTGCGGCGCTGCGCCAGGCTTGCGACGTCATGTCTAGAACATATGTTGTGTAGCCGTCCCCAGGGATGGTCTTCACCAGTTCGTAATGATAGTTTGCATCCGGCGCCTGGACATATTTATCCAGGCCGGTTATTTTGCCGGCTCGCTCGGCTGGCCAGACTGGCGCGAGCGCCAGGGAGAATACTAGGGCGGCAACGCTTCGACGCAGATAAATCATAAGTTCCCATGATAGATGACTCGGAGTGGGTAGTGGACCAAGCATGTGCGGCTGTGGACCGGCATTTCCCAGAAGTGGACAGCCGCGTTGCATGCGGCCGGCACGGAACTTCAATTTTTGTTGTGTTTGCGCAATGGAACGCAGAGTGCCGTAGGAAGCGCAATGCGGCTGCTGAAATTTCTTGGGAACGAATGCCGTTGTGTGTTCGTCTATTAGATTAACTAAGCAGCTGGTCTCCGTGCGGCGACCCTTTCCCAAACAAACCAACCCCGCACGGAGACCCCTAATTTAACCTGCAAGTAACCACCGGTTTTGAATCACCAGATTTTCAATCAGCGTTTTCCAACCAACCTTTTTGAGACCTCATCCGTCATACATGTGTAGCAGCTAGTCTCCGTGTGGACCCTTTCCCCAAAAGCCAACTCTACACGGAGACCCCTCAATCGCTAGTGGTTTAATACAAATGCTTGCTCTGTCCCAAGCCAAAGCGATGGACCATTATATCCCCGGTCTTGGATTCCGACAATAGGAAAGTTGCGGCGGGACGGACCGGAAGTAATATAGGTCCTAGGAAGCCGTGACCACGCGCCCACATAAGGTTCACACAGAACTCGGCCCAGCCGCAGTCCAAATCTTTGCCGCCAATGATCGGCTGAACCAGATTCTTATCGAAAATCTTGATCCTGCCGCCTGGAGAGCCCAACCACCCGGCAAGGTACGGACCATTGCGGCCATCTTCACGCACATGCACAATGTTCGCACCAAGTGGGTGAGGCTTACCGCACCGCATCTGAAGGTTCCGTCACAGCTTAACCGCGCGAAATGCACACAGCAGCAAGCCCGGGCGGGATTGGCCGAAAGCGCCGTTCGCTGCGCGGAGATGCTGGCGGAAGCGCTCGGCGGAGGCGAGGGCCGCGTCAAGAAGTTTGTCAGAGACGGCTGGGCGCGTCCTTGGCCAGTGGGTCCTGAAATGCTGTGCTACATGCTGGCTCACGAAGCGCACCATCGCGGGCAGGTGTGTATGCTGGCGCATCAGCTCGGATTCCCGTTACCGAAAAAAGTAGGGTACGGGGCGTGGGATTGGGAAAAGCTGTGGAGAGACGTGACGCCGGTCCCCGGCCTGCCGCAGCTGTCAAAAATGAGCTTCCATTGACTCCCTGGCCGGCTTGCGCCCAATCAGCGGACGATTCAGGTATTCAATCAACGGCGCTATCGCGCGGAAGCGATCCAGGATCTCGCGATACAGTTTCGGAGTGGTTGCAAGCGCCGCATCCAGCGAGACGTCCAGGATCCAATCTTTCTTCTTGATCAGATCGAGCGCCGGATGCTGGGGATCGAAACCCTTGGGTGCGCGCGTCAACTCAGCGCCCTGCAGATCGCCCACCAGCTTCCTGGATTTCTTGTTAGCCAGAATCCGCCGCATCTCAGGATAACTCGCGGCGATGTGCGTACGGACCAGCAGCATGGTCTCCGGGCTGGGATGCCAGATGCCGCCGGCAACCTCGATCTGATCGTGCGACACGCTCAAATAGAATCCGCCGGCTCCGGTGTAATCCGAGCCGCGCCTCCAGAATGATGCGGCAACGTGTGTCTTATACGGCGTATTGTCGGCGCTGAAACGCGTGTCGCGATAAATTCGAAACACGGCCTTCTTGGGCTCGGTGACGAAATGGGGCGCGAATTTCATGAAGTCGCCATTTAACGCCGTTACCAGTTCCAGCATGGGCTCCTTCACCTGCTGCTCGTAAAGATGCTTGCGCGGCTGGAACCACTCGCGGCGGTTGTTGCGCTTCAGCGCTCGAAGAAATTGCACCATTTCCGGCGGGAAGCCGGGAAACCCAGATGACACGAAGTTGCTCCTTTATAATTTGACAAGATGCCCGTCCAGCAGGCGACGCTTCAGCGTCTTGCGCAAATTTCTAATTTAACGATTTCCGAGCATACTTTGTTGAGCCGCTACACTCGCTTCGGGATCGGCGGCCCGGCCGAGTTGTATATTGAGACCCCGAGTGAGCCAAGCTTCATCGCAGCCCTGAACATTGTACGGGCCAGCGGAGTCAAGTTTGCGGTGATCGGCAGCGGAACCAATCTGATCGTCTCTGACGCGGGATTTCGCGGCGTCATTCTGCGTTTCACCGCAAGCGGTATATCTAGCGACGGGCGCATCGTGCGCGCCGAGGCAGGCGCAGAGCTGCAGGCGTTAGTCGATTATTCGATCCACCACGGACTGCGGGGCTTGGAAACTATGACGGGAATCCCGGGTTCCGTGGGCGCGGCAATTTACGGCAATGCAGGAGCCTATGGGCATTCCATCAACGAAAGTGTCCGAGGCGTGCGATTTTTCGACGGCTCTGCGATCCGGGTGTTCTCGAACGCGGAGTGCGAATTTCATTATCGCGAGAGCGTCTTCAAGCGCCACAAGGACTGGATCATTTTTTCAACCGAGCTTGAGTTGGCTCCTGCGCCCACCGATGAGCTGCGCAAGACCGCGGACGGCATCTTGAAAGTTCGCCTGGAAAAATATCCCGTGACTATGAAATGCGCCGGCAGCATTTTCAAGAACCTGATCCTGGCGGAGCTTCCGGAAGCAGTGCAGCGTCAGGTACCTGCGCGTGTAATCCGGGAAGGCAAGGTGCCGTCCGCGTTTTTCTTGGAGGAAGTGGGCGCCAAGGGAATCCAAAACGGGGGCATTCGCGTGGCGGATTATCACGCCAACCTGATCTACAACACAGGTAACGGTACGGCGCGCGAGTTGTGCGCGATCATCGCCGATTTGAAATCACGGGTCCAAAATCGTTTCGGATTAACACTCGAAGAAGAAGTCCAATATATAGGTTTTCCCGACCCAAGCACCGACTCCCTTACGGTCGTGGTTCGGTAGAGCTCTCCACACCGAACCGCGACCGTGAGAGAGCCGGTGCCTTCAGCGGCGGTGGTTTTTATCTTCTCATTGGGCCTTCGCCAACACAGCAGCTCTGGTCCCTCGCAACGTGTTCTGCATGGATTCCTTCGGGAACTTCTCGAGAAACCCCTTGATCATCCAGCCGATTAACGCCGGAACATCGCGGGAGAGTGAAATCGCTTCGCATTCGGCGTAGACTCCTCCATCCGCTTCCACGAAGCGCCAGTATGAATTCAGGCGCCAGAGAAATCCGGTATCGTCACCCACTGGTTTTTCACCCGCGTCGGGATGGGCGGAGTCCTTCACTTCGGCGATCCGCGTGGAGTGCGAAATCACGAACATGTGCCGCTGGTCCGGCATGCTGTAGCGGACGTGATAATTGGTATTCAGCACCACAGTGAGTATCTGCTTTTTGTAGAGGCGCAAGAAGGCGTCGAACTCATCGCCTTGGTGTGCCATCAGCCTCGACTCGACGACATCTGGTTGGTAGATGTTCTTGTAGTTCTCGTAATCCTGAAGCACGGCTTTCAACCGGACGATGCTGGCGCCTGCCGTAAACATGCTTCCCACCCAATGCTGGATCATTCCGTCGGGAACATTGATTTTCTTTCCGTGATCTAGCGTGACACCCGCCTGGACGCGGATCTTTCCTCCTTCGAGCTTGGCGGTCCACGCATCGGACGCTAGATCCGCTTTCATTCTGGCCTCGGTCAGCTCGATATAGCGATCGAAAGCCGTGGATGTTTGCGGAGTAAGATGGGCGGCGTGGGTTGCGGAAACAGCCACGAACCCGGCGAATAGCAGACGAAAGCAGCGCACAACTAAGTGATGGGCGTTTGCAATGTGAATCGGATCCGGGTATCCGGCGGCACGATTACAAAGGGGCTGGGTTTACCGCGTATCATGCCTTGTTTCTCGAAAATATTGCTCCGCAGAATATGGTTGGCGCCGTTGGCCGAGATAGAAACCAACTCCAGCCGCACCTGGGAACCGAAATTGGTCAGCACTACACGCGCGCCGGCGCCTTGCGGGATCATCATCCGGCCGCCAACCACAACCGGCAGGTCCACCATGGCCGCGAACCTTTGTCCCGTGCGATCGCGCCGGGAATCGATCGCGTCGATTAAACGGACGGTGACCATAGTCCCGGCTGGGACTCTCATAACGGAAGATTGCGCCGGAACCGGTTTGTTAGGCGCCGCCGGCTCCGTCTGAACGGGCGGGAGCGCAGGAATGCCGTTGTTCGCAGGGCCTTTATCCTGGGCCGTTTTTGTCTGCGGGGTTTTATTCTGCGGGGTTGTATTCTGCGAAGCGTTGTTCTGCGGGGCCGCGGGACTTGGTGCAGGCACGGGCGGCTGATCTTGCGAAGGGGGCGACTGTACTTGCACGGGGGGGGGTGAGGTTTGCGCGGCCTGGAACCCGGTATTCTTCACATTGGGCCGCAGCGCTGCCCAGACTCCGATCAACAGCAATATGGCTGCCACGCCCCCGCCGGCAATCTTACGTTCCGGGGTCCAGAACGAGGCTTTCGCGGAAACGGGAGGAGCGGGTCCGACGGCTGGAATATCCGAAAGTGTGGCGCCTGCGCCCACAACTGCGCCCACGTTTGCGGCTGCGGCTGAAGCAACGGTCTCCACCACGGTCGCAGATCGAGGTGCGGGAGCAGCTTGCGCTGGGGCAGGTGGCGGGGGAGCAGTCTGCGCGGGAGTTACATTAAATGTCTCCGGCTGCTCCAGAGCCATTCCGAACTCCTCCACGGTCTGGAAGCGCGCGTCCGGCTTTTTTTCGAGCGCCTTCAGCACCGCGTTCTGGAGACCCTGCGGGATATAAGGATAGAACTTAGTGGGCAGCGGCGGCGGCGCGTTCACGTGGTCCGTCATCACCTGATAGTCGCTATCGCCGTTGAACGGCACATTGGCGGTAAGCATTTCGTAGAGCGTCACGCCTAATGAATAAATGTCCGACCGGATGTCCGCGCCCCGATTCAATACCTGCTCCGGCGACATATAAAACGCCGTGCCCATCTGGGTTCCGGTTTTGGTCATGCCCCTTGTGCCCATAACCTTGGCGATGCCGAAATCCATTACCTTGACGATGCCCTGCTTGTTCAGCATGATATTGCTGGGCTTGATGTCGCGATGCACCACACCCATGCGATGCGCATAACCGACACCCAAAAGCGCCTGCCGGAATAGCGGAACAGCTTCGTTACCGGGGATGGGCCCGCGGCGCTGCACCATCTGTTCAAAAGTCTCGCCCTCGATGAACTCCATTACCATCCAGGGACGCCCTTCTTCAATCAGCAGCGCGTACAGCGTGGCGAGGTTGGTGTGATTCAGGTTGGCTTGCGCCTTGGCCTCCGCGCGAAAGCGCGTCTCCAATTCCGGATTCCCAGTAAGCTCGGTGTTAAGCGCCTTAATCGCAACGGTACGGTCCAGGTGTATGTCGACGGCCTTGTAGACCACGCCCATGCCACCTTCCCCGAGTTTTTCGAGAATTTTATAATTACCGATCTGTGTTCCGGTCATGACGCCAATACCCGTTTCTGGTTAGCTCGACCGCACCCAACGAGAAACGAGAAACGAGAAACGTTCTTACACAATCTTCAATATCTGTACAGTTATGTTATCAAAGCCGCCCCGCTCCTTCGCCATCCGAACCAACTCCTTGCAGGCTTCCAATGGATCCAGGGTTGAAGCCGTGGCCAGCATTTCCTGATCGTTCACCAGGCCGTGCAGGCCGTCTGTGCAGATCAATAAAATATCGCCGGGCAGAAGCGGAAGCGGCATATCCGAAAAATCGGCAGCCGCCGGTTCCACGCCCATGGCAGCGGTTAGCACGTTGCGTTGCGGATGTACGGAAGCCTCCTCCGGCGTAATCAAACCATCCTGAACCAGGCGGGCCACTTGCGAATGGTCCCGCGTAAGCAGGGAGATGCTATAGCCACGAATCAGATATAAACGGCTGTCGCCGACATGACCGAAATAAAGCTCGCCATCGAGTATGGTCGCCGCCGTACAGGTGGTACCCATCCCGTGCAGCTCCGGATGCAGGCGTGTGTACTCTTGAATTCGAGCGTGAGCGTCCTGAAAAGCCGCTTGCAGCGCCTGGTGGGGATCGCCGTCCGGGTGATTCAGATACCCGTCGCGCACGGCCTCCACCGCGATGGTGCTGGCCACTTTGCCACCCTCGTGCCCGCCCATTCCATCCGCAACCACGGCTAAACGGCCCTTTTGCTGAAAGTCCAGGTCGTCATCCGGCTCGACGTAACAATAGTAATCCTCGTTTTCGGCGCGGTGACAACCGACGTCAGTAAGATTTGCCAATTCAATCCCGGGGCGAATACGCATTTCGGTTATTCGGTTATTCGGTTCTTCAGTTCTTCGGTTCTTTGCTCCGAGGTCTTGAACGGAGGAACCGAAGAACCGATGAACTGAGGAACATCTTTAGAAACATTTGAATTTTAGCGACACCTCGCCGATTCGGACCACGTCATTGTCTTTCAACTCCTCGCGTGAAATCGGGTCGGGAGCATCGTTCAAATAGGTACCGTTGCTGGAGTCCAGATCGGTGAGAAAAAACTTTTGATCTTTGTAGCGTAGGCTGGCGTGCTTTCCGGAAATGGCCGTATCGCGCAGTACGATATCGGCATCCGGAGCCGAGCCTATAACGTTCTGCCCTTCGCGAATCCGAAAATCCTCGCCCTTCTGCTCGCCAGTCAACGCGACAAACCACCCTACCACGGGCGGCTTCCGTTTATCGGTCAGTAAAACAGTCTTTCGTCCAACGGCAGGAGCAGGCACTGTTTCTTTGGGAGCTTCCGCTTCCAAACGCGTCTTCACCACAGCCGGAGGTTGCGCCGGTGTTTGAAATCCGGTCCGTTGGCAATAGGGACAGACCGACCAGGAGTCCTCCATTTGATGTCCATTTGCGCAAAACTTTGCCATCTCGTTTGTTCCTGCCTTTACGAGCTGAAATAGGTCAAGACCACGGATCCCTTTTTTCCCAGGTAGACACGATCGCCATTCTGCAGCCCCACCTTGCTGACGCGCGGCGAATCCACCGAATTAATGAAAGTTCCATTGGTGGAGCCGCGATCGATTACCACTACCCGATTATCGACCGGGATGATCCAGGCGTGCTCGTGTGAGATGGCGTCTTCGGTGACACAGATCTGGCATTTGGATGGATCGGTCCCCACCAGGATTCCGGCTTTCGTAATTTTGAATCTCTGGCCCGCCAGCGATCCGGCCATAACCTGGACGCTTCCATAAGACGGCTCGGCGGAGGGACGAGGCAATTCTTGCCGCGGCGCAGTTTCAGGGCGCGTGGTGCCGATTCGAGGAGCCCCTGGCATCACTTGCGCCGACGCGCCCCCGGCCTGCCCAACGGCTGACTTTTGGCGCAGCAGCAGAAACGCTGTGACCACAATCACCAGCCCCACCGCGGAATAAAGCATCCAGGTGGACCCTTCCATGGCCCGTCCGACAACTCCCTCTTCGGCCGCGCACTTCTCCGAGGCCTGCATCAGGCTGAGCGCGTCCGGTTCGTTGGGCATGATGTTGAGCACGCTTTGCAGCTTACCCTTCGCGCTTTGGCATTTTCCGGCGTCATAAGTATTGAGCGCCGAAGCCCAGAGTCTGTTGAACAGGCCGGACTCGGGTTTCACTCCTACTTGATTTACGAACTCGATAGCGGTGTTGACCGGCACGAAGAAATTGAAACCGGCAACGTAGGCGGCCGGGCCGAACGTCGCTATACCGATCACCTCGCCGGCTGCATTGAAGGCCGGACCACCGCTATTTCCGTGCGTGATGGCGGCGTCGGATTGGATAACCGGCGTGCCCTTGAAGTCCGTCTTGATCGCAGAGATGTGGCCGTTGGTAACGGTGGGAACGAACAAGGAGGCGATCACCGGAAAGTCGATGTGCGAAGCGGCCGCTGGATAACCGATGACAATCATGGGCTCCTGGATGTGCGCGGTCCCCGAATCTCCTAGACGTACGGTGGGTAGATTGTTGGCGTCGATCTTGACGATGGCGATGTCCTTACCGCCGTCTCCGATCGGATCGCTGTATGCCTTGATCTCGCCGTTGTAGTAACTTTTGTTAGCCAGGTAAACGGTGAGATCCGGACCGCTGTTGAATTTCGCATTGATTCCGAGGTTGCGGTAAATATCGTCGTCGTCGTTCCCAACCGCTTTGCGATTCGTAAGCCTCTCGAACTTCGGAACAGACCTTGCGACGATGTCGCTCTTAAGACGGCGGATCAAAGCCTTCTGTGCGGCGTCGTCCTTCCGGTTGGCGTCGGCCACCACATGGCCATTTGTGATGATGTACCCGTCGGGCCGGTAGATGAACCCGCTGCCGGTGTCGTTATAATCCACGTCGAAATCGACCGGGATCAGATTCGCTTTAAAATTGACATGCACTTGATAGGTGACGCGCACGATCACCACGCTAGGGCTCAACTCCAGCGTGAGTTTCTCAGCCGGGTTCAGACGGGATGCTGCCGGCGCCGGTGTGATGACAGCCGCGCACAACGCGAGCAGGGCGATGGTTTTCACAGTCAACTCCTTGATGCTTAAAACCCTACTTTTAGAGGAACTATTGTTGCGCGAGGGGAGCGGCAAAGTCAAGGCGCGATGAAAATGTATTGACCGCCAAATCACCTCAATGATAAACTGATTGTAGATATCAACCGCCCATGCGCAAGCGTGGGCGGTTTTCTTTTTGGAGGACAACTTGATCGAAACGCTCAACGGCGTTCAACTTTACTTCGAAGTTCACGGCAACGGTCAACCGCTGATTTTGCTGCACGGCTTCGGCGGCTGCAGCCAGGATTGGTCGCCACTGATCACCGATTGGAGCGCCAACTTTCAGCTCATCATCCCCGATATGCGCGGTCACGGACGGTCCAACAACCGATCCAGTGTATTCCGCCATCGCGATTCCGCCGCGGACGTCTTCGCCCTGCTGGATCATCTCGGCGCCGGCACTTTCAAAGGACTCGGCGTGAGCGGCGGCGGCAACGTCCTGCTGCATCTTGCCACCGAGCAGCCCGCGCGCGTCCAAGCCATGGTGCTAGTGAGCGCCACCAGTTACTTCCCCGCTCAGGCACGTCCCCTCATGCGCCAGTATCCCAATAGCCTGACTGAGCAGGATTGGGAAACGATGCGCCGGCGCCATCCGGGTGGCGACGCGCAAATCAAAGCACTCCTCTCGAGCACCGCGAGCTTCGCCGACAGCTACGACGACATGAATTTCACTCCGCCCTATCTCACCACCATCCAAGCCCGCACGTTAATCGTGCAGGGCGATCGCGATCCCTTATATCCGGTGGAAATTTCAGTGGAAATGGCAAAAGCCATTCCGCAGTCGAGCTTGTGGATCATCCCCAATAGCGGTCACGGACCAATCGGTGGCGAGCGCTGGCCCGAGTTCGTAAAAACATCCGCAGCGTTCCTGCGCGCTTAATGCCAGAGTGGCGCAAGGCGCGCTTTCGCCTGCGAACCGCGTACCACTACGAAACCCGCTGCGCACCCTGCGAAGGCCGAACCTGATAAAACGCCGGCTGGATCCCGAACTTCTCCCGATACTCTCCGCCCAACGTCTCCTTGAATCGCTCCACCGCCTCAGGCTCAACCAGATTTAATGTGCAGCCCCCGAATCCTCCGCCCGTCATCCGCGCGCCGTACGTTCCATCGATCTCGATCGCGCGATATACGAGAAAATCCAGTTCCGCGCAAGTCACTTCGTAGTCGTGTTCCAGGCTCCGATGGGATTCCACCAACAACCGGCCCATCTCGCGCAGGTCTCCCTGCCGGCTGGCTTCCACGAAATTCAGGACCCGCTGGTTTTCGCTAAGCACGTGCCGCGCGCGCCGCTGGGCGATAGGATCGCGGATCAATCCCAATTGCTCCAGCCGCGCATCGCGTAAGCTCTCCACCCCGATATCCATCGACGCCGACGCACATTCCGCCACCCTTCTCCGATAAGCCGACTGACCAAGCTCGTGCTTCACCATAGTGTTGACGGCAACAATCGCCACCGCATCCGGCAGAACGACAGCTCGACTTTCGAGGCTCCGGCAATCGATCAGCAGCGCGGCATTGCGTTCTCCGAACACCGCCGCATATTGATCCATAATTCCCGACGGCAGACCGATAAATTCGTTTTCAGCGCGTCGTGCCAGTTTCGCAAGTTCAATGCTCGGTAGATCCCCCGCCCAACCCAGTGCCAACGCCGTGGACACTTCTAACGCAGCCGAGGAGCTCAGGCCGGAGCCCAGCGGCACGTTGCTGTGGATCAACACATCCCGCCCGCGCCCCAGCGGCAGCTGCCGCGCAATGCCGATCACATAGTCGCTCCAATCTCGGGTGGCGCAGAGCGCTGGAATCTGCTCGACCGGCCACTCGCGGCTTTGATTGAGATTCTCAGAATGTATCCGCAGCGCTCCCAGACGATTGGGCGCCGAGGCCACATAGCAATCCAGATCGATGGCCACCGGCAGTACCAGGCCGAGATTGTAGTCGGTATGCTCGCCGATCAGGTTCACGCGTCCGGGCGCGCGGGCTACGTCCGGCGTGCTGTGGTAGCGTGACTCGAAAGCCTCGATCAGGAGCTGCGCCGGGCCAACCACAACATTACGCCTCCGAATATCAGAATCGAAACGCCGCAGTAAAGATTGACGTTGGCCGTTTCGAGAGGGGCGCGATTTTCCGTTACCACGCCCGTCACTGCCAGGATGACGCCCGCCAGCGTGAAGAACAACCCGATGGGTGTGCGAAGGTCGCGCATATCACCAGAACAGAAAATTCAAAATCACCAGCGCCACGATTACCACCCCTGCTAATGGTAACGGCCGTTTATACCAGGGCGGAGCCGGGTCATGCGGAATATCGGTGAGCCCGTAAACCAGATTGTGCAGCTCTAGTTCCGGCTTCGGCTGCGACAAGAAACTCACCAGCACGGTCACCACCATACAGGTGGACCAGGCAAAGATCGCGATCCAGAAATTCTGCGCCATGGTGGAGGGAAAACTTTGAACCACCGCGCCCAGCCAGCCTCCTTTGTTTTCCGCGAGCGTCAGACCGTGCGTGGCAGCTGCCGCCAATGTACCGGCCAGAAGTCCGGTGAAGGCGCCATGTCCGGTCGCGCGCTTCCAGAACATCCCGAGCAAAAATGTCGCAAACAGCGGAGCATTAACGAATCCGAAAACCAACTGCAGAAAATCCATGATGTTATTGAAGTGGCTGGCCAGGTAAGCTGTCCCCAGCGATAGCGCCACTCCCACCACCGTTGTGATGCGCCCCACCATAAGGTAATGCGAATCCGGCGCGCGCTTGCGGATGTAGCCTTGATAAAGATCGTAGGTCCATACCGTATTAAAGGCCGTGACGTTGCCGGCCATCCCGGACATAAAGGACGCCATCAGCGCCGTGAGCCCCAGCCCCAGCATTCCGGAAGGATAAAACTGCGCCATCAATGTGGTCATGGTTTGATCGTAATCGGGTCCGCCGTCGGGCTTGAGCGGGATTGCGTAGCCGAGAGCCATTTTCGAAAGTGCAATCGCGGCCACCCCCGGCACAATCACGATGAACGGCATGATCATCTTCGGAAACGCGGCGATCAACGGTGTCCGCCGCGCTGCCGACATGGATTCCGCCGCCATCGCGCGCTGCACCACCAGAAAATCCGTACACCAGTATCCGAACGAAAGAACAAATCCGAGCCCGGCCACCAATCCGAAAATCTCCACGCCCATCGGATTCTGCGACGGATCTTTCAAGTAGGACCACGCGTGCGTCATCACCGGCGGAAGCCGCTCGGACATTCCGCGCCATCCGCCCGCCTTGAGCACCGCCATGATCGCAAGCGGCGCGAAGCCCAGCACGATCAGAAAAAATTGCAAAACCTCGTTATAGATCGCGCTGGTGAGCCCGCCGAGAAAAGTATAGATCAGAACGATGGCGGCTGAAAGCAGTACCGACGCCGTGAAGCTCCAACCCAAAACCAGTTGGAAGAGCAATCCCAATGCGTACATCGAAATTCCGGATGAGAAAACCGTCATCACGGCAAAGGTGCATGCGTTCAGCGCTCGGGTCTTCTCATCGAAGCGCAGCTTCAGGTATTCTGGCACGCTGCGCGCGCGGCTTCCATAGTAGAAAGGCATCATGAAGACGCCCACGAACAGCATGGCCGGCACCGCGCCGATCCAGTAGAAATGCGCGGTCATGATTCCGTATTTCGCGCCGGACGCACACATGCCGATCACTTCCTGCGCGCCAAGATTGGCCGCGATGAACGCTAGACTCGTGATCCATACCGGAACGGAGCGGCCGGAAGTTAAAAAATCCTCGCTAGTGGAGACTTTGCGCTTCACCAGCCACCCGATGCCCAGCACGAATGCGAAGTACAGCGACAGGATGAGGTAATCGACTGGGGCTAGCGTCAAGTCGAGAGTCTATCATAGGCAGGTGAAGACGCCGGTTGGCAGGCGAAAGCGCCCGCCCCACTGTGCGATGATTGACTCCTTGCTCTACGCCGCCAGCATATTTCTCAGCGCGTTTCTGCTGTTCGAAGTGCAGCCGATGATCGGCAAAATCATCCTGCCCTGGTTCGGCGGATCGGCCTCGGTGTGGAATACCTGTCTACTATTTTTCCAGGCATCTCTGCTGGCCGGATATTTGTATGCGCACTTCTCCACGCGCTATCTGAAGCCCCGGCAGCAGGCTCTCTTGCATATCGCTCTGCTGGCCGCAAGCATCGCGCTGCTTCCCATTCTTCCCTCCCCGGATTGGAAGCCCGCGCACCCGGGCGATCCCTCCGGCCGCATCCTGCTGCTCCTCACCGCGACCATCGGTCTGCCCTACATTCTGCTATCCACCACCAGTCCCTTGCTGCAAGCCTGGTACGTCGCGGCTAAACCCGGCGCCGTTCCGTATCGCCTGTTTGCGCTTTCGAATCTTGGATCGCTGCTGGCTCTGTTCAGCTTTCCGCTCGTTGTGGAACCGCTAGCCACCACGCACACGCAAGCGTATGGATGGTCCGGCATCTATGTGTTATTCGTGGTTCTTTGCGCAACGCTGGGTTGGAATGCGCGAGCTCCGGCAATCGCGAGCAAAGCATCGCCAGACAGCCATCCGCCTCGCTGGGAGATGCAGGCGCTTTGGATCGCTCTGTCCGCCTGCGGATCCGCGTTGCTGCTTTCCATCACCACTCATCTGAGTACAAATGTCGCGCCCATTCCGCTGCTATGGGTAGCGACGCTCGGAGCTTACCTCATCACCTTCATCCTCTGCTTTGAGCGCGAAAGAATATACCACCGCGCGGTTTTTCTTCCTCTGCTGGCCATCGCGCTAACGGCGGCCGCTTATGCGCTCTATTACAGCAAAGGCAATTTGGACATCAAGTGGTCCGTTCCAACATTCATCGCGGCGTTGTTCATTAGCTGTATGGCCTGTCACGGCGAGCTGGTGCGCCTCAAACCCGATCCACTGCACTTAACCAGCTTTTATTTGATGATCGCCGTGGGCGGCGCGCTCGGCGGACTATTCGTCGCGGTGGCTGCGCCTCACTGGTTCAATACCTACGTCGAGCTGCCGTCGGCATTGGTCGCCTGCGTGGCGTTAGTAACCATCGTGCTGTGGATCGCACCAGGCCCTTGGCCGCACAAGTTCGTTCTAATGGCGATCCGAATAACGATGATCGTATTCACAGTCGCGCTCGCAGTCTACATCGGCTACAACAAGCATCTGGATGACCAGCGCTTCGAGCGCTCCGTGCGCAACTATTACGGCGTGCTGCGCGTGTACGACTTCGAAGACAACGCGAATCAAACCGGTTCGCGCCGTCTCATCCACGGCACCATCAATCACGGAACGCAACTCTCCGACCCCGCGGATCGCGACACACCCACCAGTTACTACGGACCGAAATCGGGACTGGGCCGCGCAATCCGGTATTTCGATCAACACCGCCCTTCGATTCGCGTTGGCATGATTGGCCTCGGTGCCGGAGTGACCGCCGCTTACTGCCGGCCTGGCGACTTCTTTCGTTTCTATGAAATCAATCCGCTCGATCTCAACATCGCAACCACCTGGTTCACTTTCTTGAAAGATTGCAAAGCGGATCATCAAGTTCTGCTAGGCGACGCGCGGCTAACTCTAGAGCGCGAGCCCAGCCGGCAGTTCGACGTACTCGGCGTGGATGCATTTTCAAGCGATGCCATCCCCGTCCACCTGCTCACTCGCGAAGCTTTCCAGCTCTACTTCCGCCACTTGAATCCCGGCGGAATTTTGGCTGTCCATGTATCCAACCGCTATCTAGCGCTGGCTCCGGTGGCCGCGCGAAACGCACTGGATCTCGGAAAAGCCGCCATCGAAGTGAATGACGATGGCGAGGACGAGGACTATCTGTCAGAAAGCGATTGGGTGCTGGTAGCATCCGATCGCGCGCCATTCACCGACAGCCTCTTCCACTCTCCCGGTATCAAACCCTCCAAGCCGCGTCCCGAACTGCGCCCCTGGACCGACGACTACAGCAATCTGATTCAAATCCTGAAGTAACGCTGCCCGGGACTAGGGGCTAGGGACTAGGGACTACACTCTCTGAAGCTGTCCCGACACGTCCTAACGAGAAACGAGAAACGAGAAACGAGAAACGAGAAACGAGAAACG
>DASYNU010000058.1:0-32736 GCA_036008345.1 Bryobacteraceae bacterium | reverse complement strand
GATGCCGCCGCCACGTCCATAGACGATACCTGGGCGAATGACAATGGATCGCACTCCCGTCGAGGACGCCTCCAGGATCACCTGCTCTGCTTTCGGACGCCAGGCCACGAGCGCTGTGGGATTCACCGGCCAGGTTTCGTCCGCGATTCTTCCGCCTGTATCGCCCAGCACCCAGATACCACTTGTATACAGCAGCGGCTTGCTGCTGGCGCGCAAAGCGTCCAGCATCGCGCGGACGGCTGTTTGGTCGATAGCGCCGTCATTGGTTGTCCCGGCGTGGATGACGCCGTCCGATTGCGCGGCGGCTTTCGCCAGGTTCGCGGGCCAATTCAGATCTCCGTCGAATGCAGTGATTCCCTTGGCGCGCAGCCGGTGCGTAGCTTCCGGGGACCGAGCCAATCCGGTAACTTTGTGCCCTGCCCGGAGCAGTGCATCGGCGACGGCGCCTCCGATGTATCCAGTAGCACCGGTGAGAAAGACGTTCAGTTGCATAATGAGAAAGAGACCGCGCCTTGTACAGCGAAGCCTTCCTCGATCATTTCAAAAATCCGCGCAACGTGGGGGAGTTGGGTCCGCCGGCACTGACGGTGGAGATTTCGAATCCGGCCTGCGGCGACATTCTACGGTTGTCGGCGCGCTTCGATGACGGTAGGGTCGCTGAAGTGCGCTACAAAGTGCGCGGCTGCACGGCGTCCATCGCGAGCGGCTCGGCGCTCACCGAGTGGATGATAGGAAAAACCCGGCGCGAGCTGGCGTCGCTGAATGCCGAGACGGTTGAAGCCGCAGTAGGGGGCCTGATTCAAGAGTCGAAACACGCCGCCGTGCTGTGCGTGGATGGAGTGAAGAAGCTGTTGTCGGAATTGCGGGAGCCAGAATGAACGAAATCGAAACAGTTCTTGAATTTCTAAACCGCATCAACCAGCGCGATTCGGACAAGCTGGCAGAGCTGATGGCGGAAGATCACGTCTTCGTGGATTCGCTGGGAAACCAGGTAAAAGGCCGGGAAAAGATGCGGGCGGGCTGGCGCGCATACTACAGCATGTGTCCGGATTATTGGGTCTCGCACGAAGAGGTTTTCCGGACCGGAAACAGTGTTGCCGTGTTCGGCGCCGCAGGCGGCACGATCAAAGGGAGCCAGTGGCGAACGCCGGCAGCGTGGCTTGCAGTGGTGGAGAAAGGCCAAGTGAAAGAGTGGCGCGTCTACGCGGACAATAAGCCCGTGTACGACATACTGGGGCGGGGGACTGGGGGCTAGGGCTGGCAGGTGGCTGGTTTCTGGTTGCTGGTTGCTGGTTTCTGTTGCTGGTGGCTGGTCCAAAGGCCTCGGCTGCCGCCCGCATCCTGCCTTCTGCCGCCTGCCTCCTGCGGCAGCCTGTGTCACAATTGTTTGAGAGGTCTGTTTGGCAGACGCGCGCAGCACGCCACGAGCCGCGAGCCCCGGCTCGGTTGGATCCATCCGCTTGATGGGTGTTCCGATCCGCCTGCACTTCACTTTTGTTCTGCTGTTGATCTTCCTGGTGGTCATCGGCCTGGGCAGTAATCAGTCTCCTGGCACCTACACGCTTTTTGTCCTGGCCCTGATCGTCTCCGTGCTGCTGCACGAATTGGGACACGCCTTCATCAGTTCGTTATATGGAATTCGCACGCTCGAGATCATGATGTTTCCGATCGGCGGCACGGCGCGTTTGGAGCGGCCCGCGAAGCCGGGTGAGGAGTTCTGGATCGCACTGACAGGTCCGCTAGTGAATTTGCTGATAGCTGGCTCGATATTCACGGTGCTCTACGTACAACACAAGACCGTCAATCTCTTCGCGTTCGAGCAGCCGGCCGATGGAAATCTGGCCGACCGCATTGCTCTGAGCAACCTGATCCTGGCCGGATTCAACCTGCTGCCCGCGTTTCCCATGGACGGTGGACGGATGTTGCGGGCCTTGCTATCCCGCCTTCGAAACGAGTACGAAGCCACGCGCATCGCCACTTGGTCCGGACGAATGCTTGCCATCAGCATGGGTCTGTACGGGTTCGTGTATCTGCCTATGCTGGCGTTTGTCGCTTTCTTCATTTATCTGGGCGCGGCCAATGAGGGCGCGGCTTCGCGTGGCCGTTCGCTCACGCAGGGCATTCCAGTGCGGGCTGCCATGCTGACGGACTACCGAACGCTCGCGCACGGCAGCACCATTCGGGATGCGGCCAATCTTTTGCTGGCCACATCGCAGCAGGATTTTCCAGTGGTCCACGGCGAGCAGGTGGTAGGGCTTCTGGGGCGGAACGCGTTGCTTCGCGGGATGGCGCTGGAGGGTCCGGACTCCTATATTGCCGCACACATGGAACGCGAATTTGCGAGCATCGCTCCGGATCAAGACCTGTCGGAAATTCTGCCGCTCATGGCCAATTCGGGCGCCTGCGCTCTGGTGATGCAGGAAGATAAGCTGCTGGGGTTGCTGACCTCGGAGAATCTGTCACAATTCCTATTGCTGCGGAGTGTAGGGCTGCAGCCGACGGAGGGAGCGTGAGAAAGCAGGGGGCAGAGGGAAGAGAGCAGAAGGCAGAAGGCAGGCGGCAGGCGGCAGGCAGCAGCTGGATTCCTATAAAGCTGAGCTGCCTTCTGCTTACTGCCTTCTGCCTTCTTTCCGCAGCTAATATCAAGCTGTTTCTCAAGGACGGCACTTATCAGTTGGCGCGCGAGTATAAGGTCGAAGGAGATCGGGTTTCATTTCTCAGCGTGGATCGCGGGGAGTGGGAGGAGCTTCCGCTTTCGCTGGTCGATTTGGCAAAGACTCAGGCGCTGATCAAAGAACGGGAAGACGCGGCGCGTGAAGAGGCCGTGACTATCAAGGAAGAGGAGAAGGCCCTGAAGGAGGCCCGGCGGGAAGTGCAGCGTGTCCCGAAAGAGGAGGGCGTTTATTTGGTAGACGGCGATAAGGTGACGCCGGTCAAAGTGGGTGAGTCGAAAATAGTCACCAATAAGCGGCGCAGCATCCTGAAAGCGCTGAGCCCATTGCCGATGGTGACCGGCAAAGCTACCGTTGAATTGGATGGGCCGCACTCCCCCACCGGTACCGCCGATCGCGAGCCCCAATTTTATATTCGACTTTCGGCCGATGAGCGTTTCGGCATTATACGTATGGGCGAGCACAAGAGTAATCGGGTGGTGGAAAAGCTCACCATCATCCCGGTGACCAAGGAAACGGTGGAGGAACCCGATCTGGTGGAAACTTTTCGGAAGCAAGTGGGCGACCAGGTTTACAAGATCTGGCCTGCGAAGCCGCTGGATCCGGGCGAATACGCGGTGGTGGAGTACACCGAGGGAAAAGTGAATATCCAGGTGTGGGATTTCTTCGTAGCGCCGGGAACCGGTAGCTAGCGGAACGTTCAGCCTAATCCTCGGAAAAACTCCAAACTTTTCTTGGCGCAAACTTCCCAGCGGTATTCTTGGGCTCGCGCTAACGCCCGAATCCGCAGTTGTTGCTGTAGGGTTGGGGACGTAAGCAATTTCTCAATGGCTGCCTGGATTTCAGCCGGACTGAGAGGATCCACCAGGAGCGCGCCGTCCCCAGCGATCTCCGGCAAACAAGACGTATTCGAAGTAATCACCGGCACTCCGGCCGCCATGGCCTGCGCCACCGGAAAACCGAAGCCTTCGTACAACGACGGATAAACAAACGCTGTTGCGCCGGCCGTTAGACCGGGCAGTTCATCTTCGGGAACGTAGCCGAGGTACCGGACGCCCGGTGGGCGCGACGCCAGACGGGCTAATGTCTTGGCCGACCCCCAACCCGAAGCGCCGGCGATCACCAGATCGAAATCGTCGCGCAGGCACGTGTTTTGCCAGGCGTCCAGGAGAGTGTCAATGTTCTTGCGCGGTTCAATGGTTCCGAGATAGAAGATGTAAGGGCGCTCGCTGGGCCGGGGTTGCGCTCCGAAGTAAACCTCCGGGACGCCGGAATGGATGGCATGGACTTTCCCGGGATCTAAACCTAGCAGCCGCACTGCATCCTGCCGCGTGTTTTCCGATACGGCGATCACGCCGGCCGCGCGCTTCAGTACTTTCTCGGCGAATCCTTGGTCAGCCTGAATGTTAGCTGCAGTATGCAGCTCCGGCATCAAGCGGCTGGTGAGATCGTGGATGGTCGCGGTCAACATGGCTTTTCCGGGCGGATTTCGGACCATGTTAGATGCGTGGAACACGTCTATTTTCGGGGTCATCCAGTTGAGCAGCGGCAGACTACCTTGCAAATTCGCCAGATAGACCAGCCCGAGCTGTGAATAGGTCCGGGCTGGCGACAGCATGGATGCCTCATGGTTCAACGCCGCCAGTTTGTTGAGTGGGGGAAAAGTGAGGACCTGCTCGTTTCCGGCATAATGCCACAGATGCTGTATCCAGTGATAGGTGTAGGTTTTTACGCCCGCACTTCGCAACAGCACCGGCGTGGCATCAATCAGAATTCGCATTTCTCTATGACTACGCGCGAAGTGGCCGATCTGTTCGATTCATATTCCGGGTTCCCAAGTTCGACGTTCGAGAAGTTATCTGGTTAGCACGAAAGATACCCGAGGTTAGCACAGGCACCGGCTCCCTTACGGTCGCGGTTCGGTAACGCTGTTCCGTGCCGCGAGCTTACGGTCAGCGCTGTTAGGCGTACACTGGATTCAGATGAAAATTACCAAGGCCACTCAAAGCTACGAAGCCTGGTTGGGCAAGCGGATCACCTTGCTCGCGGTCGATCTGAAGCGCAAGCATGAGGCCATGGCCCAGGATGTGTTCCCATTTCTGCGCGCCACTTTTTACCGCTGGATGCAGCTCTGGCCGGAGGTGGCGGCTGAGGAGGATCGGGCGCCGAAAGTGCTGGCGGTGGGTGACCTGCACGTTGAGAATTTCGGGACGTGGCGCGACGTGGAAGGGCGGCTGGTATGGGGCATCAACGATTTTGACGAGGCCTATGTGTTGCCGTACACCATCGATCTGGTGCGGCTGGCCGCGAGCGCTCACATCGCCATTCGCGAGGCGCGGCTGCAAATCGGCCCGAGCGACGCTTGCGATGCCATTCTGTCAGGTTACAAGAAGGGCTTGCAAATGGGCGGCGCGCCGATTGTTCTGGCCGAACAACATCCGTGGTTACGTGAAATGATGACCGGAGTTCTGCGCGAGCCGCAACAATTCTGGGGAAAAATGGATGCATTGCCGAGGTTGAGAAGCCGCGTTCCGAAGAGTGCCGTTCGCGCTATCGAACGCTTGCTTCCCAAAAAAGATTTGGAATACCGGATCGTGCATCGCATCGCGGGCCTCGGCAGCCTGGGGCGCGAGCGGTTCGTGGCCGTCGCGTTGTTCGAAGGCGCCAAAATCGCGCGCGAGGCCAAGGCGCTGGCGCCGTCCGCTTGTGTTTGGGCCGCGGGAGGAAAAGCGTCCCAGCGGATTTGCTACCAGCAGATTCTGGACCGGTCCGTGCGAGCGATCGACCCCTTCGTGCGCCTCAAAGGCCGCTGGATCGTGCGGCGCCTGGCGCCGGATTGTTCGCGTGTGGAGCTGACTTCCATGCCCAGGGAACGCGACGAGGGGAAGTTGTTGCACGCCATGGGCTTTGAGACAGCCAACGTGCATCTGGGCACGCCCCGCGAGATAAAGGCGATCGTCAAGGACATGAATCAGCGGCCCGCTCGCTGGCTGCATGAAGCGGCTGCTAAGATGGTGAAGGCCATAACACGGGATTGGCGCGACTGGCGCTCCCGTTAGTATCCGCAAATTGCCATCCCGGTTGCCACTCCACTCTCACTCGCGAAATGAATAGACTTAAAATGATGCGACGCTGCTTGCTTCTTCTAGCCCTCTCTGGCTGGCTCCTTCCGATTCCACGGTTGCTGGGAGCCGGCTATTTCATGTATGCGGGCACCTACACCAAACAAGGGTCCCAGGGTATTTATGTATGGCGCTTCGATTCCGCAACGGGCAAGCTCACACCCCTAGGCCTGGCGGCGAAAGCCGCGGATCCGTCGTTTCTTGCGGCGCATCCTAATGGCAAATTCTTATACGCCGTGAATGAGATATCTCATTTTGAACGGATGGCCAGCCGTGGCTCAGTGAGTGCATTCGCCATCGATCCGGACACCGGCCAGCTTAGACTGCTGAATCAGCAGACCTCGATGGGCGATGGACCGTGTCACCTGGCTCTAGACCATCAGGGCAAATGCGTCATCGTTGCGAACTATAACAACGGCAGCGTGGCGTCATATCCGGTAGGCAATGACGGCCTGCTGGGTCAGTCCGTGGGATTCTTTCAACCGAAGGGTTCCGGTAAAATCCCGGGCCGTCAGGACGGGCCGCATGCTCATTGCGTGGCTATATCCCCGGATGACCGCTTTGCACTGGTGGCCGATCTCGGTCTCGACCAAGTGATGCTTTACCGGTTGAATGCGGCCGCGGCACATATGGAGGTTAACGATCCGCGATTTGTCAAAGTAGCGCCCAGTTCCGGCCCCCGGCATCTGGCGTTTCATCCGAATGGACGGCACGTATATTTGATCAACGAAATGGCGTCCACGATTATTACCTTCGAGTACGAGCCTCAAGCCGGTACTCTGCGGGAGCTCCAAACCGTCTCGACGCTCCCCGCCGACTACAAAGGCGAAAACGATACGGCCGAGATTCAGGTGCATCCAACGGGAAAATTCGTCTACGGATCAAATCGGGGACACAACAGCATTGCGGTATTCGCCGTGGATGCAAAAGCTGGGACGCTCCAGCTGATAGAAAACGTGTCCACGCAAGGCAAGACGCCGCGCGGCTTCAGCATCGATCCCACCGGCCACTATCTGATTGCCGGCAATCAGCAATCCAACAACATGGTGGTATTTCGGATCGACCAAACTTCAGGTCGATTGCAACCAACCGGCCAGGTGTTGGAGGCTTTTGCGCCAGTGGCGATGGTTTTCGTTCCAGCTAAGTGAGCTGAAAGATATTAGCCGCGAATGAACGCAAATAAACGCGAATAAGATATCTTGCGTTCATTCGCGGCCACTAATTCGATCCGGATTTTATCCGGACCTTCCAGGAACCCGTCGCTCGACACTTCGATACCGGCCTTGCGTAGGCGCTCCTTGGCCGCGGCCAGATCGTCCACGCTGAACGCGATGTGATCGATGGCGCGATTCTTCGAAGATTCGAAGGCTTTGCGATCCTTCCACAGCTCGGGAAAAGTTTGGCGGGCATGCTCCATGGGGAAGATAATGATGTTCACGTTGTCCAGCATGAGCGATGCCGAGGGCGATACCTGGAAGCCTTTGTAGAAGCGCGGCTCACGCGATCGGCCGCGCGAAACCACGCCGAAGTTGCTCACATACCATTCGGCTGCCGCTACGGGATCCGAACTGAATAAATGCAGGTGGCCGAAATGATGATGCGTGGAGGTGTTCAACTCAATCAACTCGTGTTCTGGACCGTCCACGTAAGCGTAAAAGAAGTTGGGCGTGCTCGCCAGGCCGCTGATATCGGTAATGGGCGTTTGGAAAACCGTTCCCATATCCAGTTGTCTGCGATAGGTACCCGGCATGTCTTCGGCGCCCCAGCCGATGTGCCAAATGGCCGAAACAACTTCAAACGGCGCTGGAGTGGAAACCCTGTTGAACAGCAGCCAGGATTTTTGCGCCCAAACCGCATCCCGCCCTTGGTAGCTGGATTTTTCGCAATCGAAATGATGCGTGTAAAATTCGATCGCGGCCGCGGGATCAGTGGAGTTCAAGTGCACGTGATGGAAATGTGCGACGGGCTTATCCTGGGCGAAGGCGGCTAGGGCAACAAGATAGCAGATAAAACGGATCTTCATCTGGCTGGCATTATATCAGCGGTCAAAACTCGCGGCGCATCGGCTACTATAGGCGCATGGCCAAATTCCTTGGATTGTTTTGTATCACAGCGATCATCGGCATCGCGCAGGATTCAAGCGCGGTAGCTCGCGGAAAGTATTTGGTAGAGGAGGTTGCCAAGTGCTCGGAATGCCACACACCCCGCACGGAGGCCGGTGAACTGGACTCCACCAAGTGGCTGAAGGGCGCCGTCCTGGACGTTCAACCTATCCATGAAACGAAGGGCTGGCACAAGACCTCTCCCGATTTGACGTCCACTGGCCGGCTGTTTGCGCGCTGGGGCGAAGCTGGATTGGAGAAGTTCCTCGAGACCGGACTTGGGCCTAGCGGCCATGCAGCCGATCCTCCGATGCCGGCTTACAAACTTCAGCCCGATGACGCGAAATCGATAGTCGCGTTTCTCAAGAGCCTAAAATAGGGTGTAGTGGTAAAACTTGCCCCGTGGTTCTGGGCCACAGGTCTCCTTTTCGGTCAAGCAGCCGACAGCGTGTTGGTGGTGGTGAATGAGACTTCGCCGATTTCGCGCCAGATTGGCGAGTATTACGCGCTGCATCGGCATATTCCGCTGGCCAATGTCTGCCGCTTGAACGCCAAGCTGGATGAAGAGATTTCGCGCGACGATTATGACCAGCAGATCGCCGCGCCCATCGCGAGCTTCCTGCGCTCCCGGCATTTGGAGGACAAAATCCTCTACATCGTCACCACTTCCGGGGTTCCTTTGCGCATTCGGGGCAATGGCGGCAGCCTGGCCGAAGAGGCTTCCGTCGACTCCGAACTCACGCTGCTTTATTCCGACATGCGTGCGAAGCCACACGCCTTGCCTGCGGGTATCCCAAACCCGTTCTGTGGCAAGATAGGCGCGGTATTCCGTCACCCGGACTTCCCCATCTACCTGGTCACACGGCTGGCCGGCTACGATTTTAAAGACGTCCAGGGCATGATCGATCGCGCTTTGGTGGCGCGCAATCGAGGCAAGTTCGTTATCGACCTGAAGGCCAGCGATAGCACGCCCGGCAACAATTGGTTGCGGGAAGCCGCCCGCGCTCTGCCGCGCGACCGTGTGGTGCTGGACGAATCTGCAAGAGTCCTCAATGATCAACCGGACGTGATTGGATACGCTTCCTGGGGATCGAATGACCCGGATCGGAAGCAACGCCACCTCGGGTTCCGGTGGCTTCCCGGCGCCATCATGACTGAATACGTATCCACCAATGGACGTACGTTCACGCGTCCACCCGATACATGGAATCTGGGAACGTCCTGGAGCGATCCGAAGGGTTTGTTCTTCGGCTCGCCGCAAACCCTGACCGCGGATTACATCCACGATGGCGCCACCGGAGCTTCCGGCCACGTTTACGAGCCGTTTCTCGGGTACACGCCGCGGCCCAACATCCTGCTGCCGGCGTATTATCGTGGCCGCAATCTGGCCGAGAGCTACTATCTGGCGATCCCGGCGCTGAGCTGGATGAATATCGTAATCGGCGACCCGCTCTGTAAGTTGGGGGCACCGTGAAAACCGTTTCTTGTTCAATGGCGTGGGTCGCTCGACATGCACGGACGGCAATGGCGCGTTTCAGAACCACGACCGGAAGGGAGTGCTACCAACACTGTGGGGGCTTGGTGACCTATACGCTCCGTCCCCGTCGCGGTTCGGTTTCGTGTCGCACATCGCAAACGCGTACAACTCGACATTCTTACCCAGAAACGAGAAACTAGGAACTAGAAACGTTTTTTCGCAATGATCCAACTTTCCGGCGCTGGCAAGCGCTTCGGCCACAAGCTGCTGTTTGAGAATCTGAACTGGCTGATCACCTCCAAAGATCGGGCCGGCCTGGTGGGCGCCAATGGTACCGGCAAAACCACTTTGCTCAAAATTTTGGCAGGCATCGACACGCTTGAATACGGCAGCCTCAGCGTGACGCGCGGCACCAGCTCCGGCTACCTGCCTCAGGACGGGCTGTCGCTCTCCGGCCGCAGCGTCTTCTCCGAATGCATGTCGGTATTCGCCTCGCTGCAGGAGATGGAGCAGGAGATGGAAGAGCTCACTCACAAAATGGGCGAGATCGATCCCGCAGGCGCTGAATATGCCCAAGTGGCCGATCGTTTCCATCAGCTCGACAGCGAGTTCCGCACGCGCGATGGGTACGCAATCGAGGCTCAGGTCGGAACCGTGCTGGCTGGTTTGGGTTTTCCGCACTCGGAGTGGCACCGCCGGACAGAAGAATTCTCGGGCGGCTGGCAGATGCGCATCGCGCTGGCCAAGCTACTGCTGGAAAGACCGAACCTGCTGTTGCTGGACGAGCCGACCAACCACTTGGACCTGGAAGCGCGCAATTGGCTGGAGCAGTATCTTACCACCTACCCGTTCGCTTACGTATTGATTTCGCACGACCGCTACTTCCTGGATGTGACGGTGAACAAGATCGTGGAGATCTGGAATCGGGGCGTGCATTTCTACAGCGGCAATTACGAAAAATATCTCGGGCAGAAACAGGAGCGTGCCGAGCAACTGGAAGCTGCCTACCGCAACCAGCGCGAACGCATCGAGCAGTTGGAAGCGTTTATCAATCGTTTTCGCTACCAGGCTACCAAGGCCAAGCAAGTGCAGAGCCGCATAAAGGAGCTGGATAAGATTGAGCGCATCGAGTTGCCGGCGGAAGAAAGAACCATTCATTTTTCGTTCCCGCAACCCAAGCCGAGCGGGCGCATCGTGGCTGAGTTCCAGAACGTCTCGAAGAGCTACGGCGAGAAATTCGTATTTGGCGGCGTGAACTTCATCATCGAGCGCGGCGACCGAATCGCACTGGTGGGAGTGAACGGGGCGGGGAAGTCCACGCTCATCAAACTGCTGACCGGTAACGAGCCGCTAACTTCGGGCGATTATCGTTTGGGCCACAACGTGGAAGTGGACTACTTCGCCCAAGATCAATATAAGGAACTCAACCCCAACGTCAAGATGCTGGACGATCTGCAGAGCATGGCGCCGCGTTCCAGCAATACGGAACTGCGCAGTCTGCTGGGCTGCTTCTTGTTTTCAGAAGACGACGTATTCAAGCGCATCGGAGTGCTCTCGGGCGGTGAGCGCAACCGCTACGCGCTAGCCAGGATGTTGCTGCAGCCATCCAATTTCCTACTGTTAGACGAACCCACGAATCACCTGGATCTGCGCGCTAAAGACGTCCTGCTGGAATCGCTCGAGAAGTATACGGGCACGGTGGTCTTCGTCTCGCACGACCGTTACTTCATCGATAAACTAGCCACTCGTGTTTTCGAAATCGGTTCAGGTGAAGTCCGCATCTTCCCAGGCAACTACGAAGATTATTTATGGCGCAAGGAAGGCAAAATAGTGGATCTGACCCTTCCTGGTTCGCACGCAGCCCCCAGCCCCCAGTCCCCAGCCCCCATCCCCAGCGCGAAGCGCCTAAACCCCATCAAGCTGAAAAAAATGCAGGATCGCTGCCAGCAACTGGAGGAACAAATCGAGCGCGTTGAATCGGAAATCGCGGGCTATGAAGCGGAGCTGGCCAATTTTGTCAGCGCGGAAGACACGCTGCGAGTCTCGAATCTGCTGGAGAAGAGCCGTGCCGAGTTGGCCAAACACCTGGCAGAATGGGAGCAAGTATCCGAGCTAGTGGAATCGCACCAGGCATGAGTGATTTCCAAGAGCAACTCGCCGATCTTCGCCGCCGCGTCGCCAAGATCGACCGGAAGTACGCTAAGCCACGAACGCGTCCCCACCAGCCACCAGCCACCAGCAGCCTGCCGCCTGAAGAATATCCCTGGCAAGAAGTGGAAACCGCGCACGGCCGGCATTTCGAAACCGAGAAGCTGTATGAACGGCATCGCCGCCACGGCAGTATTGGCATCACGGATCTTGAAGACCTGCCCGGCGATTTACTGCATCCCATTTCCAACGGCGAGATCCCCAACGTTCCGGTGACGAAATGGTGTTTCCTGGATACCGAGACCACCGGCCTGGCGGGAGGTTCGGGCACGTACGCATTTCTGATTGGCGTGGGCCGCATCGCCCCGGACGGTTTTCGAGTGCGGCAGTTTTTCATGCGGGAGTTCGGCGAAGAAGCCAGCCAGTTAAGCGCGCTCAATGAGCACCTCAAACAATTCGAAGTGCTGATCACATACAACGGCAGGACGTTCGATCAGCCGCTGCTCGAAACGCGTTATCGCATGGTCCGGCAACCGCCGCCCTTCAGCACGCTTCCGCATCTGGATCTGCTGTTTGGTGCGCGCCGGTTATGGAAACTCCGGTTTGACAGTTGCCGGCTGGTGGATCTCGAAAATCAAATCCTGGGATTGGAGCGGCAGGGCGATCTTCCCGGAGAATTGATTCCGTATTTCTACTTCGAATATCTCCGTACGCAGGAGATCTTTCGGTTGGTGCCCATCTTCCATCACAATGCGACGGATATTTTGACGCTGGCGTGTCTCACCGCAATTGTTCCCTGGGCCTTTCATGCGCCTGAGAAAGCGCAGTTCACGCATGGCGCGGAGATGGTGGGGTTGGCGCGTTGGTGGCGACAGGCGGGAAATCCCGAGAACGCGCTGGCACTTTTCCGTCAGGCTGTGGATCGAGGATTGCCGGACGATCTGATGTTCCGCACGCTATGGGACACGGCGCTGATCGAGAAGAAACTAGGCCGCGAGCATGCCGCGCTGCCGGTGTTTACCGAACTCGCAAGCGCGCGGAATCCTTGGCGCGCGGCGGCGCTGGAAGAACTGGCGAAATATTTCGAACATCGCGAGCGCAATTACGCAATGGCGCTCGAAATGACTTTAAACGCCCTCGATCTGGAACCCTCGGACGCGCTACGCCGCCGGGTAGCCCGCCTAAAGAAGAAATCCGGTGACAGGATACTCAATCCCTCATTTCATCCGCTATGATCCATCGATTATTGGTAGCCGTTCTGATGGTCGCCTGCGCGGCCGATTGTCAGACCCCCATCGTATTGCACGCCGCGCGCCTGCTCGAAATCGAGAGCGGGAAACTTCTGACGCCGGGTGAGGTGCTGGTCATCGGCGAGCGGATCAGCGAAGTGAGTTCGCGGGTAACGCGTCCAGCGGGAGCGGATATTATCGATCTGGGCGACTGCACTCTGCTGCCCGGCCTGATTGACGCGCACGTGCATCTGTTTCTGCATCCAGGCGCCGAGGATCTGCAGACCGTTCAGGAATCGGTACCGGAGCGGACCATCCTGGCCACTCTTGCGGCAAAAGACGATCTGATGGCTGGATTCACCGCGGAGCGCGACATGGGAACCGAAGGCGCGGGCTCGGCCGACACCGCTGTGCGCAACGCCATCAACCAGGACCGGATTCCGGGTCCGCGCCTGCGCATCAGCGGCAATGCAGTGGACCTGCTGGGCGGACATGAAGACGCGATCAATTACAATCCCGAGCAGCATATTCTATCGAACGCTACTTACGCGAACAATGCGATGGAGTTAGTAACTGTGATCCGCGGGCAGTTCAAAGAGGGCGCCGATTTTATCAAGATTTACGAAACCGGCCGCGATTCATTCCGGGATGGGCACTTTTCCACGCCGTATCAGTATACGGAAGCCGAGCTAAATGCGGCCGTGGGAGAAGCGGCGCGCGTGGGCAAGCGCGTGGCAGTGCACGCCACCGGCGAACCAGGCACCGGCTATGCGGCGCGCGCGGGTGTCGCATCCATCGATCATGCCGATCAGCTCAGCGATGAAACCATGCGCCTGATGCACGAAAAGCAAATTTTCGCCGTGCCGACATTTACGATTTTCGAATACTTCGCGGACCATCCCGCATCGCCCGCACAGGCTGAGCGGGAACGCCAGATGATTGCCTTCCACGCGCTGGAGTTTCGCAAACAACTCGACGCGGGCGTGCCGATGGCGGCCGGTTCCGACGTTGGTCCGTTTCCACATGGGACGCAGGCTCGGGAATACGAGCTAATGGTGAAATACGGCATGACGCCGCTGGCCGTCTTGCAGGCCGGCGTGCTCAACGGTGCGAAGTTGCTGGGCTGGCAGGGTCAGATTGGCGCACTGAAAGCCGGTTACTTCGCCGATGTGATTGCAGTTCCAGGCGATCCGTTACAAGATATCAGCGTCTTGAGAAAAGTGACCTTTGTTATGAAGGGCGGCGTAGTGTACAGGCGGTGAGCGGTTACTAAAGGTGACATCATTTAGTAACAAGTACCCCCCGTACTCTAATGTTCCAGAAAGCTTGACAACCCGTGAAGTCCACCGAATAATGGCCGAAGGACTATGCGCAACAAATCTGCCCGGTTACTCACGAGTTTGTCATTTTTCGGCCTTCTGGCCGCCAGCGCTTGGGCTGGTGGAATCAAACACCCGTCCGACTATGGCGACACGTCCGGCCCTGGGTTTTCACTTAGCTCCTGTGGCAGTACTACCAAGGGCGGCGTTATTGCGCAATGTTTCCAAGGGGACGGACCTTCGCCGAATGATTTCTTGTTCACCTTCAGCCTGGCTACGCCCGCTTCCACAACATCGATAACATCGGTCACGTTTACCTTTGACGCGACAGACATAGCCGACTTAACACCCACGACCCCGTCCAGCAGCCCGTTCGGTTTATTCGAGGACGACTCACCCCCGGACTGCAATAAAATGAACGTCAAATGCACTCCGCCCCAGGTCACGTTCACCGCGAATGCGCTGCCGTTAGCTACTGGCGGTAACACGTTCCTGTTTGGTAATTTCACCGGAGATTTGTCCGGTACGGTCACCGCCTTTTTCAGCTTTACGGACACTGTTTCGGCCCCACAGTTCAGCGGTGATACCACGAGTTCGAGCGTTAACACGCCGGAACCCAGTCAGCTCGGCTTGCTGATCGCGGGATTGGGCTCCCTCATTGCCGCGCGGAGAAAGCGGAATAGTTAATGGCCGGCTGCTTTCGCAGCTCTTTGTGCAATCAGCCCAAATCCTTTCGCTGACGCCTCGCGTTGAACTTCCTCCAGTTCCTTGCGTGCGGGCGCGGTCTTGCCGTCCGCGGCTTTGATTTCCCCGATTGCCAGGCGAGCCTCCAGCTCCAGACCTCGCATCCCAGCACTTTTGGCCTCGCGCGCGACTTTTAGAAGCGAATCCACCGGCTGAGCGATATTGGATTGCCGGCCCGTGGTGGCCTGCACCCGTGCCGACGCGATCAGCGCGCTGTATCGTAGACTTTGCGGCGATGTGGCGTTGAGGCTTGCATTTAAGTCCACCATCTCCTTGAGAGCGTCGACTGATTTCCCCTGCTCCAAAAGGGCCCGTACAAGTATAAGATGAGCCTGTATCCCGGCTTCGGGATCATCTTTGGATAGTTCCCGGAGAGAATTACGAATAGCAGTCTCGGCCTGCGGCGCCTCGCCTTTTGCCAGAAGAATGGCCGCCGAGCCGATTTTACTGGCGGCGGACCGGACTTCGCCGTAGCGCTGTTCGGCTTCCTGCAGCTTGCCCTCTACCACCAATAAGTCCGCCAAGGAAACCACGGTGGCGGCTCTGTTCGACTTGTCCGGCTGAATAGCGATCGATTCGGTATAGCTCTGTTCGGCACGAGTGAGATCGCCGCGCTCAACCAGGACGTCGCCCAGGTTTGCGAGCGCGTCTGCCTGACTGCCTTTGGCGCCACTCTGCCGGGCAGCTTCGATAGCTTGTTCCAACTTTTTCTGGGCTTCCTCCAACGCACCCTGTTTGCGAAGCAGCGAGCCGATATTGTTGAGCGTTCCGGGTATTTCAGCCTTCGCGCCGATCAATTCCTGGATGCTCAGAGCCTTTTCGTAAGCCTGTTTGGCTGGTTCCAGTTCGCCTTGTGCGTCCAGCACCATGGCAATGTTGTTGAGCGCCCCGGAGACATCTTTCTGAGCGCCAATTTGCCGAGCATTATCCAGCGCTTCCTGGTACAAACGCTTGGCGCCTTCCAGATCATTCTTGTCCAGCTGGATGGTTCCAAGAATGGTGACTGCGCGGGCGATCCCCAGCTTGTCATCTAAGTCGCGGGAGATGTTCCTGGACTCTTCGCAGGCCAGTTTGGCTTTTTCCGGTTCGCCCACGGTTCGAAGAATCGCGCACGTCCAGTGGAGTGCGCGGGCGCGCAGCAGCCGCGCTGCGGAAATCTTCGATTTTTGAGCGGCCGACTCCGCGGCGCTCAGCGCGCCCTTGGTATCGCCAAGCGATTTTGAAGTCTCGGCCTCGGCCAAGTCAATGCGGGCATCGAGACCCTCTGGTTTGGGAAGCTTCCGCAATTCCGCCAGTGTTCCGAGTGCGTCAGCTCCCTTGCCGGCCGACCATTGGGTCTTCGCGAGCTGCAGCCCATATTCCAAGTTGTCTCGTTTGTAGTGATAGAGCTTCTCATAGGCGCCGATCGCTTGATCCCACTTGGCGGCCATGGCGTAGTAACGGCCCTCGATGGATTGTTGATCCTCAAACGAGAGGCCCCTGGAAAGTGTCACAGCTTGTTTGGCTTCCTCCGTCGCCTCCTTGTCGTAACCCAGTTCGGATTCCGCCTCGGCTAGCGCCGCGCGGCCTAGTGGAAAAGCTGGCTCAATATCCACGGCACGCTTCAGGTAACTGCGCGCCTGTTGCGGCTCGTAATTGCGCAGCTTCTCCAATCCTGGATAGTAAAATTCGCGAATGCTCGGGGGCGCCTGCGCCATTTCGAGCTGGCGGGTTCTTTCGGGAGAAAGCTCACCTAGGCCCAGTTTTTCCCGAAGGCGCGTCGCGCTACGAGCCACCAGCCTGTCGAGTTCGGCTTCGGTACCGTCCTCGGTGATGGTGACAATGGTTTCGCCCTGTCCTGCGTCCTGCAACTCCACAATCAGGTGAATGGTGCCTCCGGCGGGTTTTCCCTGATCTTTGTAGGACCCCACGACTACGAAATCCGCGCCAAAGCTTTTGAGTTGTCCCAAGGAGCGCTGGCTCAAGCTCTCGAAGCGCGGCACTCCCAGGTTTTTCCACATTTCGGCGCACTCCTGCCCCGATATCGTCCGAAGTTTGTCGGTCCCGCCGAGCTGCGCGCGCATGTTGTCGGTGAGATCGCCATCCACCCAAGCCACGTCGGGATCCCCGGTGGAATTTCTGAATCCCATAACGGCGACATACTGTTTTCGCTTGATCGGCGAGTATTTTTGATACACCACAAATCCGGCGCCGGCGAGGGTGGCTAATACAACCGCGGCGATCGCGAAACGGGTGATCTTTCCGCGCCGCGCGCGATCGCGTTCCGCGCGAAACCTCGCCGGTAGCACGGGATTTCCCAACTCCCCGGTATAGAGGTTGTAGAAATGCACCTTCTTGCCGTGCTTGACGGCGTGTTCGCCGAGGTCGTCCAGATGTGGCGCCCAACGTTTCAGGTGCTGGAGTAATGCGGCGGTGCCTTTGGATACCAGAATGTGACCTGCATCGCCCGCGTCCATGATGCGTTGCGCTTCGTTAATGCCGCCTCCCTGGACGTTGAGATTGGCGTTTATATCCAGGTGCTGGTAGACCAGGCCGGCGTTCAGGCCCATGCGAACTTTGAGATTGGGATGGTTGCGCAAGTGCTCCGCTATTTCCAGAGCGCATTCAACCGAAGCGATAGGGTCGCCGAAAAATGCGAGCGCCATTCCGTCGCCGGTAGGGAGAGAAATCAGCCGTTTGCCTTGGTCGGCCTTCTGGAACGACGGCGTGGCGCTGACTATTTGTTGCAGCTGCTTGAGGTTTTCGCGTTGCTCCTCCATATGGAGGTTGGTGAAAGCTACGATGTCCAGGAATAGAACATGCGCGATTTCCGGGCGGTCAGAAGGTTGGGGTATGGATTCGGAAGAACGCTCGCTCGGCTCTGTCGCCATGGCCTGAGTTAGCCTACCGGCCGCAATCTCGCACGTTGCAAGTATACATCGACCTGCGCTGTTTGCGCCGATTTGCCAATCGCGCGCAGGTTATCAACCCAATGCCACTTAGTTTTTCCGAGCTCAGGGACTGGGCCCCTGGTGGGGCAGGGCCAGGCCCTGCCAGCCGTCTTTTGATCCCGCTTGTGCAACCTGCGGATGGGCCGGGGCTTATTGCGAATCGGAAAGGGGCTCGCCCAGGACCCCGGCAGGGCATGGCCCTGCCCCACTGCCCCTCCAAGTTTCGATTCTGGGAAAACTAAGTGACATTGGGTTATCAACCTGCCCCACACCTACTTGACGGCGACAGTCACGGGCGCGCTCTCGAATCCAGCGACCGAGAGCACCAGCGGCACCACATCGCCCGGTGTGATTCCTTTCGGAACGTACGCGTTCACTTGGTATTCGCCGGCGAGCCCACCCACCAAGCCACTGAAGAAAACCTGGGCGGTCTTGCCACCGATGGTAACTGTCACTGGATTTGTGGTTTTAGCCGGGGGGGAGGACGGGGCAGCGCTGCCGGCTGCAACCGGCGGATTCACCGGACCGAGTCCGGCGCAGTAGATCACGATGGCATCACCCGCGCTCATCGGATGATTTGCATCCACGGGAATCTGCTCGGTTGTTCCCGGCTTGACGTCGAAGACCACGCCAGAGCCGTCGCCGTTCGCAAATACGGCGGGCTGAGCGGGAGCAATAACAACCGGCTGAGGCACCGAGAGCGCGGGGCCGTTAGTCACGATCAGTTGTTGCGTGCTGTTGGGCGTCACGTCATAGGGGACCACTGCGTTCACTTGGCCGTCGCCAGCGTACTGCAAAGGCAGCGGGCGTCCGCCCAGCACCACTTGAGTACCGCCAAGTTGCGTGGCCAGCGGTAGCTTCGGCGCGAGATTCTGTCCGGCACCCAAATGCACGCCGTAGATAGAGGTGAAGGCACCGGGCGCGAGCGGCTGATTGGGAGCCGACTTTGCCGCGCTCACCACACCGCCCGCATTGATGGAAGGCGTGGTTGGATTAGCCTCGAGTGCGCCGCCGATGTTCTGCGTGCCTTGGAGAAGCGGAGTGATCTCCTGCGCGTCCACGGTGATCACCACTTGCGCGGCCGAACTGCGCGGCTGCCAGGTAGCGCTCCAGGTTCCATTGTTCAGAGAGGTGAGCGGCAGCGACGGATCGCTGTCGGAGAAAGAGGCCGTGACGTTTCCCGCAGTCATGAAATTGCCGCAATCGTCGACCACGATCACCTGCACCGGTGTCGGCCAGGCAGCCACAGTGGTGAAGTTGGCGCCGAGCTGGGTGAACACGGGCAGTAACTTGGTGGGCGTACAACTGGATGGCGCCGATACGGCTTGCGCGGTGCGTGCGGAGGCTCCCGCCGGCAGTACGATTACCAGCACCGCGATGTGGTGAAATGTCTGGTCCTCGGCAAAATTCAGGACGATCTCGCCGAAATAGATATTCGGCAGCGCGCTAGTGGTTGTAGGCTGCACCGTAATTTGGATCGGATTCGCGGCGTTCACTGTCCCACTCGCCGGTGAGACGGTGAACAAATTGCTCCCCTGGCCAAAGAACAACGCAGAGCTGAAAGTTAGGGTGGAAGTGGAAGGGTTGGTGACCGCAATGGTCTGCGACCCTGGGTTTGCAGCGCCTGCCTGCGCTACGAACACTAGTCCAGTTGGGTAGACAAAAGCGCCCAGGTCCGTTCCCGCCTTAGCCACATTCAGGACTACGGATGCAATTTGCGGCGAGTTGGGCGCGCCATCCGCCGAGATTTCTATCTGGCCGTAGTAATCGCCCGCCGCCAGTCCCGCGGCCTGGATAGTTATGGTTGCTGCGGCAGGTGTGGACGGTGTGATGGTACCCGAAGCCGGCGAAACAGACAGCCATGGTCCACCCGAAGTGGTGGACGCAGCCGCCGAGAATTTCAACGATCCAGATCCGCCGTTCAGAATAATGAGCGTTTGACCGGGCGGATTCCCACCTCCCGCGATGGTCTGGAAACGATAACCGGTTTGCGAAAGTTGCAGGGTTGCCTGGCCGCCGCTCACCGTGAGAGTCACGGCGACTTCCGATTGTGTATTGGCCGGGGAGACTGCGATGGAGACAGCTCCTATGTAAGTACCCGCCGCTAAGCCAGTTGGGTCCACCCTGACACTCACCGAGCCGGATGCGAAGGCCGCAACCGATCCTGACCCTGGCGACACAGATAACCAGTTATTGCCGGAACTGGTTGTGGCACTGGCAGTAAAGGTTTGCGCAGCGCCGCCGCTATTAGCGATTACAACGGATTGGGTCGTAGCTGCTGCAGATCCTTGATTTAGGGAAAAATTGAGAGATGTGGGATTAACCGAGATTGCAGGTCCCGCGTTTCCTTGCACGTCGATCGACAGCGTATAGGGAAAGGTGCCACCCTGGCTGAAGCCATCGAAGCTAAAGTTGAAAGTGATGCTTATGGTGAAGGTAAAAGGTCCGGCAGCGGTCGGCGTTCCGCTCAACAGTCCGCTGGCTGTCAGCGCCAAACCCGGTGGCAAGTCACCGCTCGCTGCAAAGCTGTATGAGAATTCGATGCCGGAGCCGAGGGTTGAAAGCTCGCTGGCGAGTTCGCTCAGGCCTTGCCCGAAGTCGATCGAATAGGGAACACCAATCGTCCCGTCCGGAAGCGGGTAAGTCTGGGCTCCCAAAACGCCCACTGACAAGCAGGCGAGAATGCAAACTAGCGTACATTTCCACATGGCTTGTTGTTGGATCATCATACCGCGGATTGAGCCGTTTGCGTTAGCCAAAAATTAAGCGTGGCCGATCCGATGGAACAGTTATTTGCCCAATCCGGAGTCGAGCGGGTTAAGCCGTATTCCGCAGCGCCAACTGGTCGGTCTTAGGAGGCGGGGCTGTGTCGCCAAACTTTACCGACACCAATTTCGATACTCCCGGCTCCTGCATGGTCACGCCGTAGAGCGATTGCGCGGCTTCCATGGTTCGCTTGGCATGCGTGATGACGATGAACTGGGTCTGGCCGGACATTTCGCGGATTAATCGAGTGAGCCTCTCGATATTCGGCTCGTCGAGGGGGGCGTCCACTTCGTCGAGGATGCAGAAGGGACTGGGCTGGTAGTGGAAAATCGCCATCAGCAGGGCCATCGCCGTAAGCGATTTCTCGCCGCCGGAGAGCAGCAGCACGTTCTGCAATCGCTTCCCGGGAGGCGACGCGACTATATCGATGCCCGATTCGGCGATATTGGTCTCGTCCGTGAGCCGCATTTCACCAGTTCCGCCGCCGAATAAAGTCCGGAATAGTTCGCGGAAATGCCCATTGATGGCTTCGAAAGCATCGCCGAAGCGCTTGCGCGATTCCACGTCGATTTCTTTGATGGCGGTTTCGGTGTCGCGGATGGAATCCAGAAGATCCTGCCTCTGGGCGTTCAGGAAATCGTAACGTTGCTGGGCTTCCTGGAATTCTTCGAGCGCCTGTGGATTTACCGGACCCAGTGCCTCAATGCGCGCCTTCACTTCCTGGTATTTCCGTTCGGCTTCTTCCAGTCCGGCTTCGTCCAGAACTGCTTCTTCGACGGCGGCTAATTCTTCTAGCGGGGCGTTCAGCTCCTTACGGCTGGTTTCGTCGAGATACTTTAGCTCAGCCTGTTTCCTCACCAGCTCCAGCTCGATCTGCGAACGCCGCTCTTGCGCGGATTGTACATCGATGCGGAGCTGCTTGAGGTTCTCTTCAAGCGTTGCCAGATTGGCTCGTAAAGTTGTCTCCTGCTCGGCCAAGCGCAGCACGGATTCTTCGGCCAGGCGGATTTCTTCCACCAGTTCGCCGGCCCGCCGGTCGAGCTCGATGTTGTCGGAAAGCAGACGGGCGCGCTCAATGCCGAGGCGCTCCATTTCAATGGCGATCTCCTGCCGGCGTGTTGTGATTTCCGAGATTTGGGATTGATAGCGAGACTGGGTAGCCAACTCCGCACGGCGCCGCTCTTCGAAGCCCGCCAGCTCAGCGCGCAAGGCTCCGTGTTCTTCCACCAACCCGTGCGCTTCCGATTGCAGCTCTTCCAGATCGGCGCGGGATTGTTCCAGCACTTGTTCTTCGACGCTGCGGGCAGCTTCCTTTTCTTCCAGAACTTGCTGGTCCTGTTCCTGCTGCGCACGAGCGCGGCCTTCTTCCAGCCGTAAACGATCGAGCTCCAGCCGCGCCACGGACAAGCGTGATGACGAGCGCGCGAATTCTTCCGCCAGTTTGCGATGCTCGTGATCCAGCGCCAGCGCTTGCTTTTCCTGATTTTGTTGCTGGCTCCGCAGGGTTTCCAAATCCTCGGAGTAGGCGGCGATCTCGCGATCCAGCCGTTCCAACAATGCCGCGGTCTCTTCCACCGCCCGGTGCTTCACTTGCACTTCGCCAGTCAGCTCGCGCAGTTCGCGCTTAAGCGCGAGCGGCCCGCTACCGGTCTTTTTGCCGCCGCTCACCGCATGACCTTGGTAGCTCACACCATCCGGCAGCAGGAAAAACGCTTCCGGATATGCCATGGCCAGCTTTTGCGCGGCCGATCGATCGGTAGCGAGATAGCAGCGCGCTAAGCGGGGAAGCAGGTGGGCCGGAGCGCTGCTGAATCCATTGGTGAAGCGCAGATGGTCGCTCAAGCGGCCAGCCACGCCTTCGGAATTCGCCAACTCGGCGCCCTCGGCCCCCCGAGCCTCTGGTTCCGGATGAACCAGGAACGTGGCGCGGCCATCGAGATCCGTACGCATGATGTCGATGCCGCGCTCAGCTTCGTTCCAATTTTGGACTACTACATATTCAAGTTCTTCATGCAGGAAATCTTCAGTCGCCTTTTCGTAGGCCGGTTCCACTTCGATGAAATCCGCCAGCACGCCTGCCGGGCGGAAATTGTCGGCTTCGCCATGCTCGATCGCGGTAAATAGGCGCTTCACGCTTTCGGTTGTATAAGCACGGTGCGAAAGGATTTCTTCGAGCGAATCCTTGCGAGCTTTCAAGCGCGAGGCTTCGGTGCGCAGATGATCGAGATTCTGCCGGGCTTCGGCCGCATGGGCCTTGCGAACACCCAATTCCTCTTCGACAGCACGCTTGCGGTCGGCTGTGGATTCCAGCTCCATCTGCCGCGCGGCCATCTGGCGGGACAAATCCGCTTTTACAGATTCCAACCGCTGAAGGTCACTCGCGGCGGTTTCCTCTTCACGGTAGCACCGCGCGGAATCGCGTTCGATGCCGGAGAGATATTCCGCAATTTGCGCGAGTTGGTTCTTCAGAGCCGAGGCCTCGCCCAGGAGACGCAGAACGGATTGCCGCCCGGTCTCGAGCGTTCTGGCGCGATCCTGCAAATCCTGCTGGATTCGTTCCCGCTCGGCCGACTTTACGGCCAGCCGTTCGCGCGCCGATTCAGTTTGCGATTCCAGTGACGCGAGCGATTCGAGATGAGTCTCCAGCTCTTGCTGGAACTGCGCTTGCCTTCTTTCCAACTCCTGCGCTTCCGATTCGCCCTGTGAGAGCCGATCCTCGATAGAGCCTATCTGCTGGGCTTGAGAATCCAGCTTGCCGCGCGTGCGCTCCTGTTCAAGCTGCAAGGCGGCGAGCCGTTGACGCGCCTGGGTTAGCGCTGCGTCATTGCGGTAGCAGGTTTCCTGAAGCTCAACATGTTCTCTCTCCCGCTCGGCTACCTGATTGGAAAGATTCTGGAATTCGGTGTTGGCAAGATTCAGGTCGAGGGCGGTTTTGGCGGCCTCGCGCTCCAGCATGCGATAGCGCCCGGTGAGCGATTTGCGAAGTTGCGCCACCATCTCGCTCTTGAGCTCTTCGTAGCGGCGCGCCTTGGATGCCTGGCGCTTGAGCGAATTTACTTGACGGCCCACTTCTTCCAAAATGTCGAACACGCGCGCCAGATTTTGCTTGGCGCCCTCCAGCTTGGCTTCTGCCAGCCGCTTCTTGGTTTTGAATTTGCTAACCCCGGCTGCCTCTTCGATGATGGCCCGCCGATCTTGCGGCCGGTTGCTCAAGATCTGGCCAATGCGTCCCTGTTCGATGATGGCGTAGCTTTCCGGACCTAAGCCGGTACCTATAAATAGATCTTGTATGTCGCGCAGACGAGCGGACTTCCCGTCAATCAAGTATTCGCTCTCGCCAGATCGGAACAGCCGGCGCGTGATGGTGACTTCGCTCGGTTTGTGATCTGCATTACCGTTGCCGTTGCCATGGCCGTTATGTTGCGCGATATGGTGACCATGCTCGCCGGTTGGATCCACCAACGTCATGGTGACGGCCGCCATGCTGAGGGGTTTTCGATCGCGAGTGCCCGCAAAAATGACATCTTCCATCCTGGCACCGCGGAGAGTCTTGGCGGATTGTTCGCCCAGAACCCAACTAATGGCGTCGCTCAGATTGGATTTTCCACAGCCGTTGGGGCCAACGATGGCTGCGATACCCGAACCGGGAAATTTCATCTCGGTCCTATCAAAGAAGGACTTGAAGCCCTGGATCTCAACTCGCTTCAGTTTCAGCAAAGTACAGCCCCTTCCTATTATCATCTCTCGGGGGGACCATACTATATTACCCGCGAGGCAGAGCAAAGTAAAGCGGGTGGACGACGATATTTAGTGGGTCAGGTTCAAGGACTACTATATGTGGAATCTCGTTTGTCTAACCGTGAGAGCCATCGTTGATTGCAATGCTATCATTATGATGCATGGCAAGCATTTACCATACGGCGCCTGGATGACTCCCTGAAGGCTCGGCTCAGAGTCCGTGCCGCCCATCATATGGGAGATCCATGGAAGAGGAAGTGCGGCAGATTCTGAAGGTGGAGCTTCAAGAGGAGCCAAAGCGTGGCGAGAATTTGGCCGAGTCCATCCGTCGGAGCATGGCGCCGACAGGTGGCGTGGATCTGGTCCCTCCCCGGCGTGAGCGAGGTCGAAAGCCGCCGGACTTTGCGTAATGATTATTCTGCTTGGGAACGTAGTTTTCCAGGCCGGATCCTTCTCTTCGACGAGGAATCTGCCCGGATGTTCGCAAAGATCCACCGACAGCGCGAGGCAGGTGGGCGCCCCATTGCCGAGCTCGACGCAATGCTTGCCGCGATCGCCCGCTCGCGTAAGGGCTTGAGAGAAAATCGGCTCGCCGGCGAAAGCGCCTGCGCCACGCAATCGTAAATCCTTGTGGGTCAACTTGGGGCAGACGTTTTCGTCTGCCAACCCTGTGCGCATGCCGATTTTTTCTCACGCCCGGAATGCGGCGGTCGCCACGCGCAACACCCGCGACTTCGGCGGTTGCGGAGTTCGAGTGATCAATCCGTGGGCGGAATGATAGCCGGGACTATCGGCTGACGAAGCGGTTGCCGGCAATCACGAAACGTAGCGGCCAATCGGCGCAGTGCGTGATTCCGATTCGCGGCGTGGTTAGCATCTCGATGGCAGGCTCGGCGCGTGGACGGCGTACTTGGAGTGCGCTGGCTGTGAGATCGGCACCGTTCAGTTTTCTGGTGATCCCCATCGCTAACGTCAGTTTGCCTGGACCATTCGCAAGATCCTCCGCGCCTTTTGCCTTTGGACGGCGGCGGCGCATAGTCGCGATTCCAGCGATCGGCTCCAGTGCGCGAATCAGGACGCAGCCAGCTTGACCCACTGGTTCGCAGACGAAGTTCAGGCATTCATACATGCCGTAAATGAAATAGACATAGGCGTGGCCGGGTTCTCCGAAGATCACGCGCGTTCGTTCGGTGACTCCGCGCCAGGAGTGCGCAGCACGGTCGCCTACACCTAAGTACGCTTCTACTTCGACGATTCGCCCAGCCGTCTTGCCATGTAGCAGAATCTTGCCCAGGCAATCGGGCGCCACTTCGATGACTGGCCGCGAGTAGAAGTCGCGATCAAGCAGCGTGGAATTTTCCAGGAGTTGGGTGAAGGGAATGCTCACTGCTCTTGTATGCTAGGAGATTAGCATGCGGCTATTCTGCGGGATCGATCTTCCTGAGGATGTTCGCGAACGGCTGGAGCGGTTGCTGATGCATCTGCGTTCCACCGCTCACCTGAAATGGGTTCCGGTCTATAATCTGCATCTGACGCTCAAATTCATTGGCGAGTGGCCGGAAGAAAAGCTGCCCCGGCTTGAGACCGCGCTCGGGTCCATTCAGAAACGGCCGGCGATTCCACTCGAAGTGCGGGGACTGGGCTGGTATCCGAATCCGCGGAATCCACGCGTCTTTTGGGCGGCCGTGGAAGGGGGAGCTACGCTGGCGGCACTGGCTCACGATATCGAAGCCGCACTCGAGCCATTGGGAATCGCGAAAGAGACGCGCGCTTTTACCGCGCATTTGACGCTGGCGCGGATCAAGGAACCGGTACCGCTGGAAGCTCTGCGTAACGCTGTCACACAAGTGGGACCAGCGGAATTCGGATCGTTTCCAGTCGACCGCTTTTATCTGTTCCGGAGCCAGCCCGGCTCGGCCGGATCCATTTATACCAAGTTGTCCGAGTTTCCCTTGCGACCGGAATGAGGCCCCTTCTAGTTTTGGCGGTCGCATATCTGGTGGGCGGCATCCCCTTCGGTTATCTGCTGGTAAAGCTGAAGACGGGCGAGGATGTCCGTTCTAAGGGCAGCGGCAATATCGGCGCCACCAACGTGTTGCGCACCACCGGCCGCGCCATCGCTATGCTGACTTTACTGCTGGACATCGGCAAGGGATTTTTCGCGGTCTGGTTCGCGGCCTGGCTGACAGGAAACTCGCCAGAATGGTCGAGCGCGGCGGCGCTGGCTGTGATGGCCGGGCATGCATATCCGGTTTTTCTGAAATTCCACGGGGGCAAAGCGGTGGCGAGTTTCATTGGAGCGTTTTTGTATTTGACTCCGATCCCGTTGGCGGCAACCCTGGTGCTGTTCGTGCTTGTGGTGGCCGCCACGCGGCATATTTCCATGGGCTCGGTCGCTGCGGCGGGTAGTCTGCCGCTCGCGGTGTGGATGATTGAGCATCCGCCTGGTGTAGTTGTGTTGGCATCCATCGCGGCCGCGGTGTTTATCATTTACCGGCACAGCGCGAATATCAGTAGGGTCCGTGCGGGGAATGAGCATGTGTTCAAGTTCGGGGGAAAGTAGTTTGGCCGCAAATGAACGCGAATGAACGCGAATAAGATGTCGATCGCGATCATCGGGGCGGGGAGTTGGGGCACAGCCCTTTCCATTGTGCTGGCGCCGCGCTTTGAACGCATCCGGCTGTGGGCGCATGAGACGGACCTGGTGGAGCGCATGGCCGCTTCGCGGGTCAATGATATCTTTCTTCCCGGCTTCCGGCTGCCTGACAATGTGGAACCTGTTTCGGATCTGCAGCTAGCGCTGCAAGATGTTGGGATTGTCGTGGGTGTCATGCCGTCGCGCTTCGCGCGACCGGTGTATTCGTCCATGCTTCCGCATGTGGACTCCGGGATGCGGTTTGTCACAGCCACCAAAGGGCTTGAGAACGGGACGCTGCTGCGGATGTCCCAAGTGGCTCGGGAGGTGGTCGGCAGGGAGTTCGCCGTTCTATCCGGGCCGACATTCGCCCGCGAAGTAGCGCGCGGGGAGCCTACGGCTGTGGTGATCTCCTCAGACGATCACGAGCTCGCAGTTTCCATACAGCGCGAATTCTCGGGCCCCACCTTTCGTCTTTATACCAATGACGACCCGGCCGGGGTCGAGATCGCCGCGGCACTCAAGAATACGATCGCAATTGGCGCGGGAATCTGCCAGGGGCTCGGTCTCGGTAACAATTCGATTGCGGCGCTGATCACCCGTGGACTGGCCGAAATCACTCGTTTGGCTGTAGCCATGGGCGGACAGCCGCGAACTCTTGCGGGCTTGGCCGGATTGGGCGATTTAGTACTAACGTGCACTGGAGATCTCAGCCGGAACCGTAGCGTCGGAATCGAGCTGGCCAAGGGGCGGAAGCTGGCCGAAATCGTTAGCTCCATGACGATGATTGCGGAGGGTATTGAAACAACCTCGGCGGCCGTGGACCTGGCGCGTAAGTTCAACGTAGACCTGCCAATTACAGTGCAAATGGATTCCATCCTCCGAGGCGGCCGGTCGCCCCGGGAAGCGATCCGGGATCTGATGGAACGGACTCTTAAAACAGAGTAATGTAAAGGCGCGTCAACCGCGCCGCGGATTCCCCGTCCTAGTTTGCAGGCCAAACGAATGGACCAGGACGGAATGCACACCCCAGCCGCGCAACCTTCTTGGAATACGCGGGTTAAGGATAATAGATCAGAGTTGGCCCCGCTCGAAAGGGACGCCGAGTTGATGTTGCGCGTCCGGGATGGGGATCAGGCTAGTTTTGGATTGCTGCTCGAAAGGCATCGTGGTCCGGTGATTCATTTCCTGTACCGCTTGGTGCAGAGGCAGGCAGTGGCGGAGGAGTTGGCGCAGGAAGTCTTCTTGCGCGTGTATAGGTCGCGGGGGACGTATGAGCCGTCGGCGAAATTTACTACATGGTTATTTCGAATAGCCACGCATCTGGGTTTGAACTGGATTCGAGACGGCCGTGCCGAAAGCCGCGAGGAGAGTTTGGATAAGGAAACAACGGAGGGTGCGACCAGACAAGTAGCGGATAGCACCCGGACCGTGGAGCAGGAGATGGTTTACCGCGTTAAGCTGAGGGAGGTTCGGCGGGCAATCGAATGTTTGCCGTCGAAGCAGCGTGCCGCGGTGCTGATGCACAAATACGAAGAGATGGAGTATTCCGAGATCGCGAATGTGTTAAGTTGTTCTGAATCGGCGGTGAAGTCGCTGCTGTTCCGGGCCTACGAACATCTAAGATCGCGACTGGCGCATATGGCATGAAGGGAAGAAATTTATGGGATGTCCCATTGAGGACGATAAGGGGGACGAGCTTATTCTCGCGTACGGCGCGAACACCCTTACCCCGCAACAACACATCGATATAGAACTTCACCTGGGAACATGCGCGAACTGCCGCGAGCGGGCCGAGGCTCAGCGTGCGGTGTGGACTGCGCTGGACACCTGGCAACCTACGGAAGTGACGCCGGATTTCGACGAAAGATTGTTCCGGCGCATCGCGAACGAGGGGCAGAATGCTTGGTGGCGGCAATTGTCGCCCGTGAATTGGCCGTGGCGGTCAACCCTTCCGGTCGCAGTGGCCTGCAGCGCATTGATCGCGGCGTTCCTTCTGAAGAATCCGGCGTTGGGTCCAGAGGTACAAACGCACCAGCCCAAATTGCAGATTGAACAAGTGGAACACGCGCTCGACGATATGGATATGCTGAAGCAGCTCAGTATTGAAAGCGCCCCTGACAAGGCCAATCCCTCGGAGAAGATTTAGGCGGCTTTGCGATGCGCCTGAGCTGGTCTGTTGTAGCCTCCGCCGTACTGCTGATGTTTGTGGCCTCGGTGCCAGCCAACCCGAAACCCGCCAAGCAGCACGCCGAGAAGCCTTCCAAGAACTCCAAAACGCCTATCGACGAGTTCATGCGAATGTCGCCCGAGGAGCGGCAGAAGGCGCTCAATCGTTTGCCTCCGGAGCAGCGAAGCAGGCTTCAGGAGCGGCTGCGGCGGTTTAATCAACTGCCTTCCGAGCAGCAGCAAACGCTGCGTAACATGTACGACCGGTTGAACCAGCTTCCGCCGCAGCGGCAACAGGCCGTTCGCCGATCCATGAATCAGTTTTCCAAGCAGACTCCGGATCGCCGGCAGGCCATGCGTCAGGAGTTGAGAGGTATGGCGCCGCTCGAGCCCCAAGATCGGGAAGCGCGGATGGCGAGCCCGGAATTTCGCGAAAAGTTCAGCGAGAAGGAACAGGGGATCATTCGCGATATGGCAGATCTGGTGCCACCCAGATAGTTACGCTACGGGTGGGTGTTTCTACGCTTTCCGCACTGAGGATGGGTGAAGTCACGCTTCGCTCTACAGGTGAAAGCGCGAGCTGCCCGTGTCAAAAGTCCGGTAACGCTGGGTTCGCAGGCGAAAGCGCCTGCGCCACGTCTATGGATCAACAATTTGCGGCACCAAGTGGGGCGGGCTTCAGCCTGCCAGGGCTTTTGACACGGGCTGCTAGGCCCGGTTTTTCGCTGAAATGGCTTGGCCCTTGGGTTGCAGTTATTCAAGGCAACACGGACAGCACACCCCGCGCGCCGCCGCGCAGGACAGCCTCCCACCGTTCGCAGGTGGCCCGGGGTGTGCTTGATAGATCGTGTTACCAAGGAGAGATCCGCATGTCATCGCGAAATATTGCGTGTTTGCTCGTGTTGTCCCTCGTGTTCGCTTGTATGATCGCGAGCGCGCAAACTATGAAGAAAACCGCAGTGACGCCCACCTCGGCTGCATCGGGAGACGAAATGTTCAAGACTTATTGCGCATCTTGTCACGGTCCTGATGGAAAAGGTGGTGGACCTGCTGCCGCGGCTTTGACCAAGCCGCCCGCCAATCTGACTGAACTTACTAAACATAACGGCGGCAAGTTTCCAGAGTTGAAGATTTACGGAGCCATCAAGGGCGATTCCAATACGATGGCGCACGGCTCCAAAGATATGCCGGTCTGGGGTTCTGTGTTTCAATCTCTCAGCCACGGAGATCAAGGACAAGTGCAGCTGCGAATCAGCAATCTGACCAAGTATATTGACTCGATCCAAGTGAAGTAGCTATCGCGATAGTTCACGGATGGTGCGGCCGGGCAGTTGACTGGCCTCCTGGTGCAGGCCCATCAGGTTCAAAATCGTGGGGACGAAACTCAGGCTGTCATAGGGCTCGTCGATCACCAAGCCTCTGGGGATGCCGGCTTCGTCGCCACCGGCCAGCATCAGCACCGAATGCGTTGAAATGCGCAGCAGCGAGCCGTGATTTCCGCCCGGGTTGAAACCACGCACATTGAAGTTCCAATGATCGTTCGCGAAGATCAGGAAGTCTGGCTCGGCCAGCCGCCGCCTGCGGGCATTGAACCTGGCGATCAAATCCAAGGGCAGCGGATCGCGCAGGAACTGTTCGTGGAGCGCGAGGATGCCGTTCGAGTATCTGGTTTTATGGATGGCGTGGAACCATTCCAGTTCCGTGTGCCAGCCGCCGAGCCAAGCGGCGCGTTCCCCGGCGCGTGCGGCAAAGGCCTGATCCTCCCATAGCCGCAGCGGGAATCCATTGTCCCACTGGGCGGGCTCGAAGTGAATCTCGCCGCTCGAATCCTGGCGCAATCCGCGCACTGGCACGTATCGAAGATTGAGATCGCCGTTTCTATGCCGGGATTGGATTATCGCTTGATGATTCTCGTCGCCGTATAACCAGATGGCATCGTCATCCGGAGGCGCGTCGGGCAAACGCATTGCGATGAAGTCCACCGGGTGCGCTCCAACCCGCGGTTGCACGTTATTCCGCACGGCCAGTCCGGCTAGTGCCGGAAAATAATTTATGGTTTGAAAGCCGCCGTTAGGCGCCGGTCCCACGATATAGTTCTGAAGGTCGTGGATGGTATTAGCGTTGCCCATCGCGCGCTTGGGAATTAGTTCGTCGGCAGCGGGATTGCGTTTGTCGAATTCAGCCGCCGAAAGTGCCAGCAGTTTTTGGAGGGCGCCCGCGTATTCCATGTATCCGCGTTCCTGGCCACGCTGGGAATTTATCTGGATGGCGAGTCTGCGGGCGGCTTTGTCGAGTCCCGCATCGCGCTGAGCGGAAGTCCACTTCTTGGGCTCGGATTCCGTCTGGATTCGCTCCTGATCAATGCGTCGATGGAGCGCGGCTAGTTCCTCGCGCAGTTCTTGCAGGGCTTTTTTCCATTCGACCCGATGCCGCTCGATGATCTGGAAGAACGCTCCTAGCTGTGCGCGGCGAACTGCCGGTTGAGCTCCCGAGCGTCCGAACTCTTCGAGCAGGATGTGCAAGGCATTCAGATCCGAATTACGCAGATATACAGAAGCGCGCTCATTGCCGTCGAGATCCAGCAGCGCGGTGGGATACTGATTGCTCGCGCCTTTCAGATACAGCGATTCCTCGCTGGGCGTTACCACCTCGGAGACAAACGGGTCCAAGCCCTTCAGCTTGTATTCAGTCAGCGGATGACGATCGGTGACGGTGTGGTGCGCGCCACCGGCCCGGCTGGTCAAGAACCCCACCAGGTCGTAACCCTGGCTGTAGATTTCCGGTTCGGTGTTCATTCCGTGATCGGAAACCACCACCAGCATGGTTCGCGCGCCCTCGGGGCTGGATTGAATAGCCGTCCAGATTCGCCCGATCATGGCATCGATCTGCTGGAGGGCGGCACGTTGCGTGGCCGGATCCGGCGTGAGATGGGCCACGTGATCGTATTCACCGGTGAAGTAATCCAGGTACTGGATGCGGGGATCGGCCAGCTTTTCTATCAGCTCGCGTTCCACCTGCTCCTCCACGCTGCTGCCGATTTCGAATCCCATGGTCCATTCATCCAACAGATCGCGCGGCGAGCGAGAGAAGTGATGTTCCAGTCCCTGCCGTAAGGTCGTCCAACGTACGCCGCGCTGGTACAACTGGAAGCTTTGGTAGCGGTTTTGGTACGGGAAACTATCGATCAGCAAGGGGATGCCCAGTTCATCCAGAACCTCGACGCCGGGCATGTCCACTCGGTGGGAGAGCGCATAACCGAGGTAGAACGGGAAGAAATTCAGGTAATCATAGACGTGATAAGTGTAGCGGTCGAACTCGGCGTTGCCGCGGATCTGGAGGTGCCGGCCAGTATCCAACAGTGACCAGGAGGGCGCCGAGAGGCTGATGGCGCGAACGTAGAAGTTCTCGATCCGCGTGCCTTGCTGGGCGAAGATGTGATCGATCCAGGGCAGATTGCTCTTGCCGCTGGAGGGGTCGATGTGGCGGAGTTCGCGTTCCAGCAAGTCGTGCGGAACGCCGTCCAACTTGATGATGACAACGCGTCTGGCTTCAGCCGTTAGCGAGCGTGTTGCGAGAAAAGCGAAAAGAATGAGCGCCAGCGAGTGGCGCCGCTTCACTGGCCTGCGCCCAGAGCGGCAACTGGCCCGCTGAGCGTTTGTCCTTTCAAATAGAGCAGGCAGATGGC
>DASYNU010000057.1:0-34344 GCA_036008345.1 Bryobacteraceae bacterium | reverse complement strand
CTGCTGCAGGCTGCTGCGCTGCCATTTGCCGCGCGGCTGTCAGTAGCGCGGCAAACTGCTTGCCCATGTCATCCGTCATGAACCCGCCGAAGCGCGCCAGCGCCACATCGCGGCTATAGACCAAAGCGCAGTGCACGGACGTTCCCTCCACGGCCGCCTGCATCTCACGAGGCGCATTCTTTAGCATGGACCCCGCCAGCTTCTCGGCGATCTCCGCACTGGGTGTTTCTAAAGTGAGATCCATGCGGAACTGATTGTTGAGATTCACGCCAAACTTGATGGCTGTTATCGGCGTGTTATTTCGCATCCCCTGGCCAAACGCGGCCAGAGCCGAAGGCTTACCCCAAACCCAAAGATGATACATCCCAGAAAGCCGCTGCGCTTCTTTGAGAGGCGTCGTAGCGGACAGCGGGAAACTGAGACGATGCCGGACGAACTTGAGCGCGAAGGGAGAGCCCATGGCGACCGTGTCCACAGACACGCGCAGCGACTGCAGACCGCCAACCTGAGCGCCTTCCGGGAAATCATCCAAGTGTCCCATCATCACCGCGAAAACTTCTTTGCCATGAATCGAAATCACTGCCTGAGTAAGATCGCCTAGCTTCGCCAGCAGCTTATCCTGCTCCTCCGGCGTGGCACCCAGCTTTCCGGTCCACTGGCGGATAAGAGTACGCGCCAATTCAGACTCCACCAGGCTGGCCATGTTGAGCCCGATCAGCAGATCCGCGTTCGGTTCTACAAGTCTCCAATCCCATTCCCCAAGGCGGATGTCGGTGGGGCTGCCTTTGGTGCGGCGTGTCGGCGGCAGCATCTCCTGGCTTCGCGCGGGGCTGGGGGCGGGAGCGACGACGGTTTGTGCCGGGGCGGCCGGTGCCGTTGAGGTTCTGGTCCTCACAGTGGCAGGCTTGGACTTGGCTGCACCTTTGCCGCCGCACGCCTCGTCGTTCGGGTTCATCTGGCACCATGGCTTCATTGCACTGTCCCAGGTCTCCTGCATGGATTTCTGAACGTCGATGGGCTTCCCGTCTTTGCAAAGTCCTACGTTTGGATTTGCGCGGCAGTAATCCTCCTGCGAGTTATAGACCGGTATCGGCTGCGCGAGCACAACGATCGCGGATAGTACCGCTCCGCAAAGGATTTTTGTAGAAAGATTCATACACCACTCCCCACCCCCACATCGGTTGGAGCGGGTGCCGCATGCATAGGTGATAAAGCTGGGGACACCTTAGTGACCGCCGCAGTACCCTCGGCTACAATCGATGGATGCGCTCCGCCGCCTCTATTTTCGCCATCCTGCTAACGCAAGCCATGGCCCAGACCACCCCGCCCGCCCCGAAATATCCCGCCTATCCGAGCGAGACCCCTGGCGAGTTCAAACCGGTCACCGATAGTTTCGATTACACGAAGCGCGACGTGATGATCCCGATGCGCGACGGCGTGAAGCTGCATACGGTGATCCTTTTGCCGAAGGGCGCTAGGGGTGCGCCGATCCTGCTGACACGGACGCCCTACAATGCCACCGAGCTCACCAGCCATATGCAGAGCTCCCACCTGGGCCCGATGCTGCAGGGCTATGACAACGCCACGGACGTGATTATCGAGGGCGGCTACATCCGCGTGGTTCAGGACGTCCGCGGCAAACACCGCTCCGAGGGTGACTATGTCATGAACCGGCCGCTGCACGGGCCGCACAACCCGACGCCAGTGGACCATTCCACCGATACTTATGACACTATCGATTGGCTGGTGAAAAATGTCCCCGAAAGTAACGGCAAGGCCGGTATCCTCGGCATCTCCTACGACGGCTTTCTTCCGCTGATGGCGCTGGTCAATCCGCATCCGGCACTCAAAGTTTCCGTGCCGATGAATCCCATGGTGGATGGTTGGATGGGCGACGACTGGTTCCACAACGGCGCGTTTCGGGAAACCATGATGTCCTATATCTACGAGCAGGAAGCCTCGCGCACCTCGGAGGAAAAGTGGTGGAACAGCCACTACGACGATTACGACGTGTTTCTCGAAGCCGGATCTGCGGGCGAACTCGGACGCCGCCACGGGCTGGAACAGATGGGCTTCTGGGTGAAGCTACTGGAGCATCCAGGCTACGATGCTTTCTGGCGCGATCAGGCCATGGACCGGGTGCTTGGAGCGGAGCCATTGAAAGTCCCGGTGATGCTGGTAGGAAGCCTTTGGGATCAAGAGGACATCTACGGCGCGATTGCGGTTTACAAGGCCATCAAACCCAAGGACGTTGCGAACGACAAGGTGTTTCTGGTGCTGGGGCCCTGGTTTCACGGGCAGGAAATCGGCGATGGCAGTTCGCTGGGTGCGTTGAAATTCTCGAGCGATACCGCGCTCGAATTTCGTCGACAGATTCTACGCCCGTTCCTGGATCACTATTTGAAGGATGCCGCTCCCAAGGCGGATGTCCCACCGGTCTCCGTATATGAGACCGGGACAAATGTGTGGCGACGCTTGCCCGCCTGGCCGTCGGGTTGCGCCAGCGGCTGTACTTTGCGATCCACGCCTCTCTACCTCGCCGCCGGTCACAAGCTGAGCTTCGGCACGCCGACATCCGGGGACGAAGCGTTCGATGAATATGTCTCCGATCCAGCTAAGCCTGTGCCATATCGCGCGCGGCCCATCGATAAAAGCTCCTGGAGCCGTTGGCTGGTGGACGATCAACGGGAAGAATCGGGCCGTACCGATGTGGTGACATTTGTCTCCGATGTTTTGACCTCACCGGTAAAGATCAGCGGCCAGCCGATCGCAAACCTGATCGCGTCCACCAGCGGCACGGATTCCGATTGGGTAATCAAACTGATCGACGTTTATCCCGATGAAGTGGCCAACCAGCCGGCCATGGGCGGGTACCAGCTTATGATTTCGGCGGACATTTTTCGAGGCCGGTATCGCGAGAGCTTGGAAACGCCGAAGCCCATCGCGGCGGGCCAGCCGCTGCTGTATCGCGTTACGCTGCCCACCGCGAACCATGTCTTCCTTCCGGGACATCGGATGATGGTGCAAGTTCAATCGAGCTGGTTTCCTCTTTACGATCGCAATCCACAGACGTTCGTACAGAACATTTTTCTGGCGAAGCCGGGGGATTATAAGAAGGCGGTACAGCGGATTTATCATGCCCCAGGGCAGGCGAGTTTTGTCGAACTGCCCCTGGTGTCGACGCCGTGAACGGCCGTCGAGGTTTCTGGAGTCTGCGTTACCGAACCGGAACCGGGAGGAAGCGCTACCACGATTGCCGCCTAGGTCTGAGTCCCTGGTAGCGTTTCCATGGAACTCGCTCAAAAAACGGAGCGCGGCGTGGACCAATTCCTGGTCCGTTTTCCTTGCGCGCCGCACCCCTTGCGCTTCCTGCCGGTCGCGGTTCGGTTTTTCGGCACCCATGTCCGCCCGTCCGGAGCGGTAAGATAGGCTGTCATGAAGCGCACTTTGTCTTTGTTCACGCTGACCGCTCTTGCCGCCCTGGCGCAGCCGCCCGCGCCGATTGTCTCGCCAGAAGTCCACGCTGACAAAACCGTTACGTTCCGCTTTCGCGATCCGAATGCGAAGGAAGTTTTTGTTTCGCGTGAGGGAGCGGCGAAGCTTCCGATGCAGAAGGATGAGCAGGGTGTTTGGAGCGTTACTACCGATCCGCTCGAGCCCGATTTCTACGGCTACTCGTTCGTGGCGGACGGCGTCAGCCTGATTGATCCTTCGAATTCGCTGATGAAACCGAATCTTCTGAACGCTGATAGTGAAGTGCATGTTCCGGGGCCGAACTCGCTGGCGTGGGAGATCAACGACGTACCGCACGGGGAAGTGCATCATCACTTCTACCGCTCGGCTGTAGTAGGTGACGATCGCGATTACTTCGTTTACACGCCGCCCGGCTACGATCCGAGCGCGAAGAAGATGTACCCGGTGCTGTACCTGCTGCATGGCTTCAGCGATGACGCGAGCGGCTGGACGGCGGTTGGCCGCGCCAATGTGATTCTGGACAATCTTATCGCGCAAGGGAAAGCGAAGCCGATGATCATCGTAATGACGCTCGGCTATGGCGCTCCGGAGATTGTCTCGCGCACCGGAATGCGTACTCCTGGCTTGCGCGAACGCAACATGACTCGCTTCCGTGACGCTCTATTTACAGAAGTGATTCCGCAGGTGGAGAAGGAATACCACGCGACCAAGGATCGTAACGCGCGTGCCATCGCCGGCCTCTCGATGGGGGGCGCCGAATCGCTGTACGTTGGCCTCAACGCGCTCGACCGCTTCGGCTGGGTCGGCGCATTCAGCGCGGGGGGCTTGTCCGACGATCTGGCTGCAACGTTCCCGGCGCTCGACTCCAAGGCCAATTCCGAGCTGCACCTGCTGTGGATCGCGTGCGGCACGGACGATCGCCTGATTGCCGCGAACCGCAAGTTTCGCGAATGGCTGAAGTCGAAGGATATACGGGCCACCGAGATTGAAACACCGGGTGCTCACACCTGGATGGTGTGGAGGCGAAACCTCTCGGTGTTCGCGCCTCTTTTGTTCCAGGACAGCTCGCCGAGATCGACGAACTAAAGGTCTTAGACCGTGATGTTCGGGGAGCGATTCGACGACATCGTTTTTGTTGGCCGCGCGTTGCGTAGGAGCCCCAGCTTCGCGATTGTAACAGTCCTGATTCTCTCGGCCGCGCTCGGCGGAACAACGCTAGTCTTCAGTGCGGTGGATGCAATTCTGGTGCGTCGTCTCCCAGTCTCTCGCGCAGGCGAAATCGCTCGCGTGGTAACGATCCAACATAATCGGCCACCTATCAGTGACGAAAATCCGTTTGGTGTGTACGAAGCTTGGCGGTCACGATCGAGAAGTTTCGCGGCTTCCTTCGCTCAGTCCGATATCGATGTCTCCTTTAAGCAGGGCTCATTCTCGGAGCGGGTCCGAGCCGAAATCGTCACGGGCGACTATTTTTCCATTCTCGACACTCCTCCGGCGCTGGGCCGGCTGTTAACCAGGCAAGACGAGTGGGGCACACAAACTGAAATGCCGGCGGTTCTCAGCTACGACTTCTGGAGTAAGCGATTCGGCCGCGATCCCCATGTTCTTGGCCGTGTGTTTCGCCTGGATGATCAACCTTTTACCGTTGTTGGCGTGACAGGAAACGGATTCAGCGGAATTTCAATCGATAGTGGACCCGATCTGCGGGTCCCATTCATCGCTGGGAAGTTTCTAGCCAAGGCAACGGAAGAGGGACCGGCCCTGAAAGATCCGCGGCGGTGCTGCTTATGGGAGATTGCAGGACGCCTTCGGCCGGGCTTGACAATCGCACAAGCGCAGCCAGAGACATCCGCGTCGATCGGGGCTGCGTGGGAAGAATTCATTTCCGCGGCTCGTCCGGTGACTGAAGACGATCGGCGCTGGATTCGGCAGCGGCAGGTACGCGTTGAAGGCATCGAGCGAGGCGTCTCCCGTTTGCGCGACCGCTTTCAAACGGGGCTATTGGCGCTGATGGGCGCCGTCGCACTATTTCTGACGCTGGCGTGCGCGAGCGTGGCTGGACTATTGCTCGCTCGCGTAACGGCGCGTGAACGAGAAATCGCCGTTCGTCTGGCGCTCGGCGCGACGCCCGCTCGTGTTGTTCGGCAATGGCTGTTCGAGAGCGCGATCTTGACTATGATCGGTGGGCTAGGTGGACTTCTCCTCACGTGGATATGTCTGCCGCTGCTCGATCGGTTACTGCCTCCTATCCGCAATCTTCTAACACAACAGCTTCCCGTAACGCTGCACGTCGCGCTCAATTTGCGGGTCTTTGGTTTCGCGCTTCTGATATGTGCCTGTGCCGCAATCCTCACCGGCGCAAGTCCCGCCTGGCATGCTTCTCGTACGGATCTTATGACGGCGCTCAAGTCCGGCGATGGCACTCCCAGACGAATGCTTCTTCGCATGCTGTTGGTTGGGGTCCAGGTTGCGATTTGTACGCTGGTTCTAGCTAACTTGGGCCTGATGGTCGAAACGCTATACAGTTTGGATCATGCGAATGCCGGTTTTGACCGCGATCACGTCGTGACATTCACGCTGGACACAACTCTCCGGAAATATACGCCTGAGCAGACTCGCGCATTCGCGCTTCATTTGGCTGACGAGACGCGGCATCTGCCAGGCGTATCCTCAGCAGCGATCGCCGCACGGGCATTGATGCGCGGCGGCGGAATAAGGGCCACGATTGGGCGCGTAGGTTCACGGCCTTCCGCATCCGACGCACTGAATACCGATATCAACATGGTCTCCGCTGGTTACTTCGAGACAATGGGCATGCGGCTTGTCGCGGGGCGAACCTATGATGACCGCGACACGCAGGTTCTGAAGCCGGTGTCGAGGATTGTCAACCAAAGCTTCGTTGACCGATTCTTCGCCGGCGTCAATCCGATTGGGCAGACTTTCGGTAATTCGGAAGGCGAGCAATATATCAAAGCAAAATACGAGATCGTGGGTGTAGTCGCCGATGCGAGATACCGATCCCTCCGCGAGGAATCCTTCCCCGAGGTTTTCGAATGCATCTGCCAATTCTCTGACGTGCTGCCGAATTCCTTCTTCCAGCTGGAGGTCCGGAGTCGTGGAAAACCTTCCACAGTAATCCCGGCCGTCCAGGGAGTGCTCCGCGGCATGGGCCAAAATTCTGCGCTACGTGAGGTGCGCACGATCGATGAGGATCTTGAAGCGTCGCTGTGGACGGAACACATGCTGGCTCGGCTTGGCTCAGTTTTCTCAGTGTTAAGCGCGTTGCTCACTGGGATCAGCCTATACGGGTTGCTCTCCTATGCAGTCGGACATCGAAGCCGCGAGATCGGCATTCGCGTAGCTCTGGGAGCGAGGCCGGCGGATGTCGTCAAAGTAATATTCATGAAGACACTATTTTTTGTGTTGGCGGGTATTGTCGCGGGCCTCGCTGCGTCGGCCGTGATGGGGCGGTTTCTGCGATCGCTTTTATACGAAGTTTCTTATACAGACAAATGGGCGTACGGGATCGGCGTAGTTCTGGTTGTGATCATCGCCGCGGTTGCAACCACCTTGCCGGCTTTCCGCGCTGCGCGGCTGGATCCTAGTGTCGCGCTTCGCAGACCGGCTTGAGCAGTTATCGCGCGTTGCTGGGTTTGGCAAGCCGGAGGCTTGCCCTACGGCGGAAATACGAGTTGGTGCGGGCTACATCTTGCAGGATTTGCGCTTTCAGCGCTTCAGGGCTAGGGAATTTTCGCTCTTCGCGTACCCGACGCAGAAACTCGACTGAAATTTCCTGCGGCGGCTCGCCGGTCAGCGGGGATAGTAAGAATGTTTCGATGCTCAGCCCATGTCCGTTGAAAGTCGGCCGGTAGCCCACATTTGTGATGGACGGCCATTTGCGCTGACTGCCAAGCTCATGCGTGCGGGTGATGTAGACGCCGGTTTTCGGCAGAACTTCCGCTTTTGTTTCCAGGTTGAGCGTGGGAACGGTTTGCTTCGATCCTATACCGGCGCCCGGGACTACTCTTCCTTCGAGTGCGTAAGGACGGCCCAGCATGCGGCAGGCCAGCGAAACGTTGCCGGCCTCGATAGCTTGCCGGATCTCGCTCGACGAGATCACGCGGCCGCGGCATGAAATGGCATGCATGATCTCTGTCGAGAATCCGTACTTGTCCCCCAATTCCTCTAGGGTGCGGGCGTCGCCTGCGGCCCGGTTTCCAAAGCGGAAATTATGTCCGACCAAAACTGTGCGCGCTTTGAGCTTCGCGCTCAGAATCTCGCGGGCGAAGTCTTCGGGAGTCAGTTTCGCGATGTCCGCGGTGAACGGTAGGATCAGAACTTCGTCAATGCCCTGATCCAGCAACAGTCGGGCGCGCTGCTCAGGCGTGGTAAGCAAGCGGGGCGCGCGGGTTGCCGCAACCAGCTTAGTAGGATGCGGGTCGAACGTCAACGCCGCGGCCTTGCAACCGTGTTCGCGAGCGATGGCAGCCACGCGCCGCATGATCTGCTGATGGCCTATATGGACACCATCGAAATTGCCGATGGTGATCGCGCAGGGGCCGAAATCATCCGGCAATTCGGTCAGGCTTCGGAAGATCCTCACGCGGATTCTCCCACCTGAATCTCTAGGCCGTCGTAAGCCAGGCGAACGTGCGCCGGCAAGGCGTCTTCGGTGAGCGCGTGTGGAAGATCGTGACAGATATGCGTGAAGAATGTCCGGCGTGGCGCGAGTTTCTCCACGGTCTGAAGCGAATGCTCCACTGTCGAATGCGTGGGATGCGGACGATGCCGGAGAGCATCCAGAAATAAGACATCCAGGCCGCTCAACAGCTCCATCGATTCCGGCGGAATGTCGCTGTGATCGGTAAGATAGGCCGCGTTCCCAAAGCGAAATCCGTACACCGTGCCTTTGCCATGACACAGGCGTATGGGTGTGAAATCGAGCCCGAAGAGATGGATCGGGCTGCCGTCAAATGCGTTCGTGATCAGGCGCGGTACGGCGGATTCCGCGTAGCGGGTATCGAATATATAGCGAAAACAGTGCCGGACATTTGCGATAGTTTCAGCCGATCCATAAACGGGAATCTCACCACCCTGCCGGAAATTAAACGGACGGACATCGTCCAGGCCCATGATATGGTCGGCGTGAGAATGCGTGAACAGAATCGCATCTACTCGTTCGATTTTCGCGCGCAGGGCCTGCTGGCGCAGGTCGGGCGTGGTATCGATCAGGACACCCTTGCCGCTGTATTTTATTAGGATGGAAGGCCGCAGCCGGTTGTCGCGAGGATCGCTCGAGCTGCATACCGCGCAATGGCAGCCGATGGTAGGCACTCCGACGCTGGTACCCGAACCGAGCACCGTGATGCGAATCGGTTCTCCGGCCATCTACGAGCCGGCCTGCCCTTCCGTCTTTTCGTCGGGCGGTTCGGATTTGGCGGCGGCATTTTTTTCTTGCTGCTCCGAAGCCTGGACAAAACGGAAGCGCAGCTCGGTGACGGCATTGTCGAGCAGGCGTTGCTCTTCCAAGGTGCAATTGCCGCGCGTTTTCTCTTGCAACATGGCCAGCAGATCGATACTGTGGCGCGCGATGCGCAGTTCGGGCTCTGGGCGGTCCTTTTCCTCGCCGGTATACAGCAGACCGAGCTGCATCTCAGTCTGCGTCTTCAGCGAAAGAATCAGGAACTCAAGAGTAGCTGGAAAGAAGGGGAAACCCTGGTCGCTCATTGCATCCACTATTTTAGCTGGTGGACGCAGTCCGCATACGATGCTCCCTCCCAAGGAAGCGAGCCGCGACCAGAAAGGACCGATACCACGATTGCCGCTAGCTCTCGCGTTCGTGGTAGCGCTTCTAAGGAACCCGCGCAAAACGGAATGCGGCGCGGGCCAGTTCCTGGTCCGTTTGGAGGTGCGCGCCGCACCCTTTGCGGTTCTAAGGAACTCGCGCAAAACGGAGTGTGGCGCGGGCCAATTCCTGAATCGTTTTGCGGTGCGCGCCGCACCCTTTGCGCTTCCTCGCGGTCGCGGCTCGAAATCGGCCTCGAGCGCTTGCTACCTTACTTTTTCCCAATCGGGACCCGAGCAGTTAGCCGCATCTAGAGTTGCACTGACAACACCGGACACGCCGCAAATGTAGTACGCCTTGGGACCACCGCGCATTTGGTCCACGCTCTTCGCTGCCACCGCAAACAGCCGAACGTTTTGCACCTGGACGATTCGGGCGTACTCCAGAGCCTTGGCCGCAGTCCGATTGCCTTCGGCACGGGCAGCCTTTACGTAAGTGGTGTAGTCGGCGTCAAATTGATCCGCCTCGGCCTTGTTGGACGACTTCTCCAGGTTTTCCTTGGTGGAACCGACCGTCGGGGGTTGGGATTCAACCTCGGCCGGGACGCCGCCCAATTCCTTGATGGCATCGAAAGGTAGGTGTACAGAATTTGCTCCGCGCGAGCCACGGCGCGGAACAGGCTGGCTGCCTGTTTGTAGCCTTCCTCGTCCGCTTTGGCTGCGAATGCCAAGTACCGTTCTTGAGCAATGTTTTCGGCGCGATAGGCGGCTTGTAAGCGATCGAGCGTTACCAACGCCGGCCCGCCGTCGGCCGCAAGAATAGCGCTCTGCACGCAGCCCGCAATCACTGCGAACAGAGCAACCCACATCCAAGTTCTTAAATTAGTCATGATTTCCACTCCTCTCCCCTGCCGCGTGGTGCATGTCGGCATCCATGGATAAAGTACTTATTATCTGCAAGATCCAATTGGGGTAAGGGTTTGGTTACGCAACCACGTGGGCTAAAACGCGCAGCGTCCCGAGGAGAGTTTGCGCCACCGGCTGTGCCACAATGGGGATTCCACCGCCCACGGAATGACAGCAGATCCAAAAACCACAGGCGAAAGATTCGAGCGATTGGTCGATATTATGGCGCGTCTGCGCGCTCCCGGCGGATGTCCCTGGGATCGCGAGCAGAGCTTCGACACCATAAAGCCCTATCTTCTGGAAGAGACCTATGAGGTACTGGACGCCATCGACCGGCGCGATTGGCGCGGCCTCGCTGAAGAGCTGGGCGATCTGATGTTGCAGCCGGTCTTCTTCGCCCAGATGGCGTCGGAGGAGAACAAATTCCGGATCGATGATTCGCTGGACGCTATCGCTGAAAAGCTGATCCGCCGGCATCCGCACGTTTTCGGTGAAGGCGATGCCAAAACCGCGGACGATGTGAAGCGCCGTTGGGACGAGATCAAGATCGACGAGAAGAAAGAGCGGGGCGAGTTGCCGCGCGGGATTCTGGAATCCGTTCCGCGCAATCTACCGGCGCTGGTCGAGGCGCAACAGATATCATCGAAGGCCGCGGCGGTTGGTTTCGATTGGGAGAATCCCGATCAGGTGCTTGAAAAGTTGGATGAAGAGCTGGAAGAGCTGGAAGGCGCCCGCGCCGGTGGATCGCACGCGGAGCTTGAAAACGAAGTTGGCGACTTGCTGTTCGTCCTGGTGAATCTGGCGCGTTTTCTGAAAGTAGACCCCGAACAGGCATTGCGCCGTAGCAACGCGAAGTTCCGCAAGCGATTCGCGCATGTGGAAAGTAAAGCGAGTCTGCCGGGATCGAGCATCGTGGAAATGGAAGCGCTCTGGCAGGAGGCCAAGGCCGCAGATGATTGAGATCCGGCCGCTGACCGCGCATGCGGAATTCCAGGATGCAGTCCGGCTGCAGCAGCAAATTTGGGGCTTCGAGGAGATCGAATTGCTGCCGCTGCGGCTATTCGTGGTCGCGAGCAAAGTGGGCGGCCAGGTGTTCGGTGCTTACGAAGGTCCGCGCATGGTGGGATTTTGCCTGGCTATCCCCGGCTTGAAGGCTGGCGGTAAAAGTTATCTGCACAGCCACATGCTGGGCGTTCTGCCGGATTACCGCGACGCGGGAGTTGGAAGGCGGCTCAAATTGGCCCAGCGCGAGGAGGCGCTCTCGCGCGGCATCGATCTGATTGAGTGGACCTTCGATCCGCTCGAGATCAAGAACGCATTTTTCAACACGGAGCGGCTAGGCGCCATCGTTCGCCGCTACGTGTTCAATCAATACGGAACCACAACCAGCCATTTGCACGGTGGTTTGCCGACGGATCGTTGCATCGCGGAGTGGTGGGTTGGGAGCCCGCGTGTCAAAGCCATCATTGGCGGCCAGCCGTTCGAGCGAAACCCGATTGAAGCGCGGATCGCCATTCCGGCTGAGATTGCTGCGATACGTTCAGAGGACCCCAAACGCGCGCGCGAAATTCAGCAGCAAGCCAGTGCTCAGTTTCAGCGCGCCTTCGATGCAGGATTGGCCGTGATCGGTTTCGAGAGGTCCAAGGAAGCGGGGACATATCTAATAGGAAAATGGGAATCCAGTTAGAGCAAATCACGCTGCGGCAGATCCGGATGCCCCTGGTGCATTTCTTTGAGACCAGCTTCGGCCGCACCACCGAACGCCACATGGTGCTGGTGGAAGCCGTGGCGTCTGGCGTTTCCGGATGGGGCGAATGCACGGCCGGCGAGAATCCGTTTTATAACGAGGAATGGACGGATTCGGCGTGGCTGATCCTGCGCGATTACGTGGCTCCGCGCGTACTGAATTATAACTTTGAGAACGCGGCCGCGGTCGACGCCCGAACCGCGCACATACGTGGTCACAACATGTCGCGAGGGGCCCTCGAAGTTGCGGTTTGGGATCTGGAAGCCCGCATACTGGGCCGGCCTCTCTATCAGCATATCGGTGGCGGCGCGCGGCGCGAGATTCCTTGCGGAGTGTCGATCGGTATCCAGAATTCAGTTCCTGAGCTGCTGCAGAAAATCGAGACGGAGCTCGCGGCCGGCTACCAGCGCATCAAGATGAAGATCAAGCCGGGCTGGGATGTGGAGGTGATTCGTGAAGTGCGCGCTCGTTTTCCGAAGATCCTCTTGATGGCCGACGCCAACTCCGCCTACACGCTGGCAGACGCCGCGCGGCTCAAGGCTCTGGATGAATTCGGATTGATGATGATTGAACAGCCGCTGGCCCACGACGAGATTATCGATCACGCGAAATTGCAGGCTCAACTTCAAACGCCGATTTGTTTGGATGAGTGCATCCGGTCCGCGCATCAGGCCGCGCAGGCCGTCGCGATGAACGCAGGCCGGATCATCAACATCAAGCTGGGCCGCGTGGGTGGATTTGGGGAGGCCAAGCGCGTGCACGATGTCGCGCAAGCAGCCGGAATCCCGGTGTGGTGCGGAGGGATGCTGGAAGCGGGCATCGGAAGGGCGCATAATATCGCGCTTGCGACGCTTCCGAACTTTGTGCTTCCCGGTGATGTGTCGGCCAGTAAGCGGTATTGGGCACGGGATATCATCCAGCCACCGGTTGAGGTGACGCCGCGCGGGACCATCGCCGTCCGCGATGAACCTGGGTTTGGCTATGAGTTGGACCGCGATTTTCTGGACTCCATCACGGTGCGCCAGGAGAGTATCCCGTAAGCTTGTTACAGGGGTCCTGTTAGCCGAACACACCTGGGATGTCCGACTTTCTACGTCTGCTCAAAAATAATCGGAACTATCGCTACACCTGGAGCGGGCAGGTAGTTTCTGAGATTGGCGATCATTTCAATAACATCGCCGTGTTCAGCCTGGCGCTAGCCACCACGCACTCCGGCATGGTGGTGACCGGGGTAATGTTGTCGCGTGCAATTCCAGCCGTGATGGCGGGTCCGCTGGCAGGCGTTGTGCTGGACCGCTTGGATCGCAAGCGGATCATGATCGTGAGCGATTTGATCCGGGCGGTGGTGGCGCTCGGATTCATTCTGGCGATCTCGGCGCATAGCTCGTGGCTGTTATACGCATTGAGCGCATTGCTGATGTTCGCCTCGCCCTTTTTTACCAGCGGGAGATCCGCAATTCTTCCCACCATTGCGAGCAAAGAAGAATTGCACACTGCGAATTCGCTCACTCAGACTACTGGTTGGACCACACTCACGGTGGGGGCGTTTCTGGGAGGCGCCAGCGTAACGCAGTTCGGTTACGAGTGGGCTTTTGCATTCAACGCTCTCTCGTTCCTGTTTTCAGCAGTGTGTATTTCGAGATTGAAGCTGGAGGGCGGCAGCTTCCGAGCCAAGAGTACGGGGCTAACCGAGAACGAAGTGGTGCGTCCCTGGCACGAATACACGGAAGGGCTGCGCTACATGCGTTCTTCACCGCTGATTCTCGGCATCGCGCTATTGGCAGTGGGATGGGCTTCGGGCGGAGGCGCGGCGCAGATTTTGTTCAGCCTTTTCGGCGAGCTGGTATTTCACCGCGGCCCGGCGGGCATCGGCTATCTGTGGGCATCGGCCGGTGTGGGCTTGCTGGTGGGCGGGGCGTTTGCGCATTGGCTTGGAAAACACATCTCGTTTGAAGGATACAAGCGCGCCATCGGAATCTGCTACGTGATCCATGGAGGTTCATATGTGGTATTCAGTCAGATGCCCAGCTTCGCGCTGGCTACAATATTTCTGGGGTTGTCGCGCGCGGCGATTGCGGTAAGTTCGGTGCTAAATACCTCGCAGTTGCTGCGTCGCGTTCCCAACGAGTTTCGCGGCCGGGTGTTCGCCACCATCGAGACCATGTCCTGGTCGATGATGATGCTTTCGATGCTGGGGGCGGGGCTGGCGTCCCAAAAATGGAGTCCACGCATGATTGGCGCAGCCTCGGGATTGTTGAGTTCGAGCACGGCGATTTTCTGGTTGTGGGCCAACTGGACCGGACGCCTGCCGCAGCCGGCGGCCGAGGGAGTGGAGCCGAGGGAAGTGGAAGTGCACGGAGATCCGGTAGTATAGCGGGGAGCGAGGATTGGCCGCGAATGAACGCGAATGAACGCAAATAAGAAAGCAGCCCGATTCGCGTCTATTCGCGTTTATTCGCGGCCAAATTAAGGCATGGAGAGAACCGTACTCATCACCGGCGCAGCCAAGCGTATCGGCCGCGGGATCGCTTTGCGGCTGTTTCGCGAGGGGTACCGCGTGGCGATCCATTATCAGACCTCGGATGAGGAAGCGCGTGCTACCGCCCAAGAGTGCGGCGACGCGCCATTGTTTCGCGCCGATCTCGGAAGCGTGGATGAAATCCGGCGAATGTTCGGCGAAGTGGAAGAGCGGCTTGGATCGCTGTATGGGTTGGTCAATAATGCTGCGCGCTTCCGGCGCCGCGATCCCCTGGAGATCACCGAGGCCGACTGGGATTTTATCCACAGTGTGAACCTGAAAGCGACGTTCTTCTGCTGCCAGCAAGGCGCGTTACTGATGAAGAAATCAGGGGCTGGCAGGATTGTGAATATCAGTTCGCTGGGCGGTATCTTGGCGTGGGCGGATTACGCGCACTATTGTTCTTCGAAGGCCGGCGCGATCATGCTGACGCGGGTTTTGGCCAAGGCGCTGGCGCCCGAGATTACGGTGAACTCAGTGGCTCCTGGCGTAATTCTTGCTTCGGGTCAGGAGCCTCGTGTGGAACAGATGATTGCGGCTACGCCGGCGGGACGCATGGGGACTGTGGAAGAAGTGGCGGAGGCGGTACTCTATTTTCTGAATGCTTCTAATTTCGTCACGGGCCAGGTGTTGGCCGTGGATGGCGGATTGAGCCAGCGATAACCGGCTCCAAAATCAAAAGCACCGGTCGCTCACGCTCGCGGCTCGGAAAGCCGCGTTACCGGGCCGCGACCGTGAGGGAGACGGTGCATTGAGCCGATCGGCTCAGCAACCGATTATTCCACCGTCACTTTGGTGCCCTTCGCGGTTTGCTTCGAAAGGCGCTCAATGCGGGCATCCAACAAAGTTCGGATGCCTTTCAATGCCTCAACTCGAGCGGCGCGAAAATGTTTTTGCGTTTCCTCCGGCCACAGATGATCCAGCATAGCTTCAATCTGCGGACCGGCAATGGTGCAGAAAAAGCAGCCGTGGCCCGTTTGTTGTTCTTCCATGTCAACCCTCCTTCATCTCCACTATCAATATCTTATTCTGTAACGTGGCGCGCGTGGGCATCAGTGCTGCCATGGAGGTCGGTAGCCCTATGTGACGCCGCAGCGTTCCGATCTCCACCACCAGCTCGTCACCCTTCTTGAATAGTCCCACTTCGCCCTTCACCGCGAATGGCAGGCGCAGACGCACTTCATAATGCGAATTGCGTTTCTCGAACGTGAACGGGGCCTCGGTTCGCGTTACAGCCGCGGGATCGTCCTTATCTTTATAAAGCACGTCGGCGAGTTCCTCCAGCCGCTCGCGTCCCAACACCTCATGAGTGAACAAGGGGACGCGCTTCATCGGCACGGGTGCGAAGTATTCTTCGATCTCATCCAGGATTCTTGCTTGGGAAGCCCGCCACTGATCGAACCAGGTATCAGTGACAGCCTCAGGCAGCACTCGATTCACGATGATGTTATCGATGGTCAAGCCGTGCAATGAAAAATAAACGAAGGCGCGCTGCGTCTCGCGCAGCACCATTTTTTCGGGATTCGTTACCAGCCGGACGCTGGTGATTTTGGGATCCTCCAGCAGTTCCGCGATCCCATCCAGGCGCGCGAACAGGTATTGAATATTAGCGAAATAGTTGTCGGTGGGCAGTTCCACCGGCGAAAGGCGGTTGGCCACCGGCCGCACTGCCTTCAACAGCCCGCGCTGGAAGGGGAAGACGTGTTTCATATACCATTCGAGCGTGGTCGGCATGCTGACGAAGCGCATGGATTCGGCGGTAGGCGCGCAATCTAGCACAATCACGTCGTATTTTTGTTCACGGCGGAACTGATTGACGTACATCATCGCGCTCAGTTCTTCCATGCCCGGCAAGATGGCCAGTTCTTCGGCCTCGACATCGCTGATGCCGGTGGTTCTGAGCACTGAGACGACGTAGGTGGAAATCTCGCGCCAGTGCCGCTTGATTTCCTTCTGGATGTTCACTTCCTGGATAGAGAGGTGGGCGTCGATGGGAAAGGGTTCGCTGGTCTTTTCCTGGAAAAGGCTGGTTTCGAGGTCGAAGGCGTCGGCCAGGCTGTGGGCCGGATCGACGCTCATGACTAGCGTGGAATAGCCTAGCCGCGACAGTTGGAGGCCAGTAGCCGCGGCGACACTAGTCTTACCTACGCCGCCCTTACCACTGAACAACAGGATACGCATAACTTCATTGTAGGGTAGGGCTCTAGAGTGCCCGAAAACCGAACCGCGACCGGCAGGAAGCGCAAAGGGTGCGGCGCGCACCGCCAAACGGCCCAGGAACTGGCCCGCGCCGCACTCCGTTTTGCGCGAGTTCCTTAAGAGCGCTGCCGGGAACGCGAAAAGGGAGCTAGCTCGTTGAGGCGCTCCTCCCCAGTCGCGGCTCGGCCAGGCAAAAATACATTCAATCTCCTGCTGCCAGTTCCGATAAGGGTTTTGTGAGCAGGTTCGTCGACAATGCCGTTCAGATCTTCGATGCGGCGGAAAACTCTATGCGATCCGGCCACACTCCTTCGGAGATGACCATCCTGATTAGCGCTGAGGGAGGGATTCGAATGGTGGCCGATTCGGATTGGCCGCTGGATTCCCTCCAAGCCCAGCATGGGGCCGGAATGGCCTACCGTGTGAGTCAGCACGCATCCATCGTTCGTGTGGAGGGGCGGGCAGGTTCCCGGACTTGCTTGTTCGAAACTGAAAAGCCCGAGCGGGCCGCCCGGCTTCTCTTGAATCACTCCCCGAACTACAATCTTACGGTCTTACCCGAATTGGAAGGCACAAGCCCCAGGCTTCTGCCCCAACCCTACGCAGCCTGAAATTCACCCAGGCCCTTAGGCGGCCGAGGGTCCGAAAACGTCCCGAAAGTGCGTCACTAAAGGTGGAGTGCTGAACACGATGTTGACTACATCGAACCGGACATTTTCCCAGGGAACTTCGGCTTGCCGGGCGTATTCGCGCGCGGCCCGAATCAGGCTGGATTCCTTTTGACGTCCGATGGCGCGGTCGGGCGCGCCATACTCTTCTGTTTGCCGGGATTTCACTTCGACGAAGACCAACGTATCGCCTTCCCACCCGATAAGATCCACTTCACCGTGGCCGGAAGCCATACGAAAATTCCGCGCGACGATAATGATTCCAGCACGTTGCAGGTAGCGATGCGCAATATCCTCACCGCGGCGCCCAGTGGCCAAGTCCGGGGCGAGGTGCCCCTTCCGGCCGTGATGCCGGAGCACGTCGGCGAATTCGTATAGGCGTCCCATCATGCAAAATTCCGCCTAACTTAGGGTATCGGTACCAGCGCCAATTACTTTATGGCATTGGAACTCACGGTTACCCAAAATAGGTGCTGGCGAGAGCGGGAAATTCTCAAGTCAGCCACTTGGATTGTTCGAAATCGGTGGCAAACGGATTGACGAACCGGACTCCACCCAACCGCGACCCGGCCTGAAAGTCCTCGCTGAGAATAATATCCAACTGGTTCAGTTTGGCGAGCAGCAGCGATCACAACGGGCGGGGTCGCCAACAGAATGTCCCAGGCTCCCACATGGCCCGGAAGAATTCAGATAGAACCTGTGTGCTGACCAATCCGATGCCCGCTTCCGCACGTCCCGTAGAATCGATCGGGCTTGACGTTGCCTGGCGGGTTCGGATTCGTCATTAAGATAGACGAGTACGTTTATTTCGATTAGAACGCGGATGCTCATCGCGATCGTAAAGTGCTTCTCTCGTCCATGTTCGTCCAGTGCTGATTTGTGTAGGTTTCGTTCTTCGAGCGACCGTGGCCTCGATCTCACGCCACGCCGCCATGCGGTCCTCTTTTTCCTTCGAAGACTTGCTCCCCGCTGCCTTCTGTCTACCATTGGTCTTCTTCATTTGATCGCCTCAAACTCAAACTCCATCACCTTGCCGCGAATCACGTAGCACAGATAGTATTCCCAAAACCGCCGGAAGCGCGGGAAGTGGTTCACCAGGAATTCGAAGCCCAGGTATCGCCACAACGCCAGTAGGCGAACCCGTACGCGGACCTCGCGAAAACGCGCCAATGTGTAGTAGCCGAAGCCCGCGTGGTCGGGCCCAAAGTAGCGGAACGAAAAGCTGTTGAGGTGCCAGCGATGGGTGGGATCGCAGAAAGAGCTGAAGTCGGTGTAGTGCGGCGTGACGATTAGAACACGTCCACCGGGAACCACCAGGCGATGAAACTCCTCCATGGCACGGATGACGTCGGAGACATGCTCGATGACGTGCACGGCGCGCAGGGCATCAAAGGAATTATCGCGGAGCGGATAGGGGAACCGATCCAGGTCGCACAGAATGTCGGCGCGGGTGTGAGGATTACGATCGATGCCGATCGCACCCGGATATTTATTGATCCCACAGCCGACGTCGAGGGTGCGCGCCGCGGTCACATCGACTTCAGGCATTCCTCCAGTGTATCTACAGCGAAGTCGGCTTGATCGCGCGTGATGATGAGCGGCGGGCACAGCCGAAGAACATTACGGCCTGCGCCCAACACCAACAAACCATGTTCGAAGGCCATGGCCACCAACCGGTCACGAAGCTCGGGCGCCCGCTCCTTGGTGGCTTGATCGCGGACCAACTCGATGCCGATCATGAGACCCAGGCCACGAACGTCGCCTACATTTCTGAATTTAGCCGGCCAACTCCGCAGCCGGTCCATAATATGACCGCCGATGCGCGCCGCGTTTGCCACCAATTCGCGCTCAAGCAGCTGAATGGTTGCGAGCGCTGCCGCCACCGCCACGGGGTTTCCCCCAAAAGTGGAAGCATGCGCGCCGGGTCCCCAATTCATAACTTCTGCACGCGCGATCATGGCGCTCAGCGGTAGGCCGCTCGCGATACCTTTCGCCACGGTCAGAATGTCGGGCGTTACTGTGAAGTGATCCGCGGCCCACATTTTTCCGGTGCGCCCCATACCCGATTGGATTTCATCGAAAACCAGCAAGATGCCGTGCTTCCGCGCCAGGCGCTCCAGCTCTTCGAAGAATACTTTGGGTGGAACTACATAGCCGCCCTCACCCTGCACCGGCTCGACAACAATGGCGGCCACTTCCTCAGCCGGCAGCGTGGTCCTAAATAGCTCTTCTTCGATAGCGCGCACGCAATTCACAGCGTGATCCTCGGGTGTTATCCCTGCCGGACACCGGTAGGGATCGGGAAATTGGGCATGAAATACGCCCGGTACGAGCGGCCCGAATCCCTTGCGCTGAACTACCTTGCTACCGGTCAATGAGAGCGCTCCTAGGGTGCGCCCGTGAAATGCTCCTCGAAACGCGATGAATTTGTCGCGCCCTGTGTGGTAACGCGCCAACTTCATGGCTGCTTCGATGGCTTCGGTGCCGGAATTACCGAAATAGACGCGTCGAGCGACGCCGCCTGGTGCGATGGTCGCCACCTTCTCGGCGAGTTCCACCATATTCTCGTAGTAGAAATCCGTGCCGGACATGTGGATCAAACGCTCGGCCTGATTTTTGATTGCCGCAACTACGTGCGGATGGCAATGGCCGGTGGAAACCACTGCGATTCCGGCGTTGAAATCGAGAAAACGGTTGCCATCCACGTCTTCAATGATGGCGCCCTCGCCGCGGCTTACCACCAGCGGATAATCGCGCGTGTAGGACGGCGAGAGCACATTGCGGTCGCGCTCCACCAGCGCCTTCGCTCGTGGGCCGGGCAGGGAAGTCAGGATGTGGGGAAGGTCCAGACGGACAGTTTCACTGGTAAGCATCTTCAGTCTCCTTCTCTATCGACAGTTTTCTTTTTTGGACAGCCAGAACAGAAGAGGGAAACAGCTTAGTCGGAGCCGAACAAGGAGGGACGAGCTGAAGATGGCAAAAACATCGGTAACCGCTGTATCCAGTATAGCCGCGAATGAACGCGAATGCACGCGAATTCTCGGACGCACCCAACCAGAAACGAGAAACGAGAAACGGATCTATCAACGGTTCTATCATTGATAAAGTGTCCCGCCGTTCCCGTACCTCTCAACCAACTCCAGCCGTTCCAACACAAGCTGTCGCTGAGCCCGAGCGACCCGAACCGGCCTGGATTCGCCCCGCCATACTCGCTCTGGCCGCGATTTGCCTGATCGGGATGTTCTCCACCGAGGTGGCCGGATATGACACCTGGTGGCACCTCAAGACGGGTGAGTATATCGTCCACTACCGTGCTTTGCCCGTCCCCGATCCTTTCTCCTACACCACTTACCTGGGCAAGCCGGCGTATCCGGGCGAGGAGCAGGTCCGGCATTTCAACCTCACGCATGAGTGGCTGGCGCAAGTTGTACTCTACGGAATTTACGCCGCTGCGGGCGCAACCGGATTGGTGATATTCAAAGCGCTGTTGTTGGCTGCGCTCTGTTCGCTCACCGGCCTGATTGCCGCGCAGCGTTCCGGCAGCTTCTACTTGGGGCTAGCCGCAGCATTTGCCACCGCGGTGCTGGCCGTGGAGTTTGCTTCCGATCGTCCAGCGCTCGTCAGTTTTCTAATGGTCGCGATCTTCGTTGCCATCTTCGAACTCCGCTGGCCTTTTTGGATATTGCCGCCTCTTGCGCTGCTTTGGGCGAATTGCCACGGCGGCTTTTTTCTCGGCTTCGTTGTTATGGGAGCTTACTCGGTGGAAGCCGCTATCCTGCGTTTTCAAAAGCACCCGTTGGAAAACGATCTGCGCATCTGGAAAATGTCAGCGCTTGCTGTCGCCGTCTCCTTTCTCAATCCCAACGGCTTTCATATCCTCGACACGCTTTTCCGCTACCGGCAAAGTTATCTCACTTCTACGTTGATCGAATGGCGTTCGCCTTATCTCTGGGGCCCGCCCTATTCCTTCGACATCCTGCTATATGCCGCTGCAGTGGTGCTGCTGCTTTCCTGGCGCAAGGTTCGCGTGTCGGATTGGCTGCTCTTCGCGGCCTTCGCAGTAGCTTCGCTCACCGCCTACCGGAATATCCTACTGATCGGATTTCTCGCGCCCATCCTGATTGCCGCCTGGTTTCCGCGCCGTTTCCGTGCACCACGCTTCCTAGGTCTGGCCTCAATCGGACTGCTGTTGGCCACACTCATAACGGGTGTGGCGCGCGGCAACTTTTTTCAATTTCGGGCCGCGCTCTGGCAATATCCTACCGGCGCCGTAGATTTCCTGCGCGCCCACGCCATCTCGAAACCCATGTTCAATACATATGAGTATGGTGGCTACTTGATCTGGCGGCTCTGGCCGCAGCAGCGCACCTTCGTAGACGGCCGCGCGCTGAATGAATCCGTCTATCAGGACTACCGGAGCATCCTCTATAACTCCAGCCCGACTCCCAACGTACTGGGAGCCGAATGCCGGCGTCTGCTGGACCGTTATGCAGTCCGCGTAGTGGTAATGAATACGTTCGAATACGTCACCGGCGCGTTTTACCCACTCGCACTCGCGCTCGGCAATCCCTCGACCGCGGACTGGCAATTAGTCTATGAAGATCCGCAAAGTGTGATCTTCCTGCGCGACCCTCCCGCCGGAATTCCGGTGCTGGATAAAGCGCGCATCAGCATCGACCACATGGAGGCAGAATGCGCGCTGCATATCGAGCACGAACCTGAGTATCCGCTATGCGCGCGTTCGCTGGCCGATCTTTCGCTCCGGGCAGGAGACAACCAACGCGCTAAGCGGATGCTGGGTTTGTATCTTTCCAATGCCACTCAGAAGGATCCGTCGGCTGAACAGGCGCTTCGGCGGTTAATGCAGCAGTAAACGCCGGGCCCCTGGCTGCCGCCTAATCGTTCCGGTCTACCGGCGGCGCGACCTCAACGATCACGCCCGGACTCGATCTCGACTTTTTCCTGGTTGCAGGGGCAATCTCCTTGATCGTCCCGGCTGATCTACGCTTCAGCGCCGGTGCCATCTCTTTGATCACCCCACGCGATTTCCGCGCGATATCGGGCGCGATTTCCGGAGCTACTTCGACAATCACCCCGCTGGCCGGCCGCTTGCGCTTGGTCATGGGAGCCACTTCGGTGACTCGCGATCCGGCCTTCTTTTTTCCCTTCCGCGGTGGCGCCACCTCGACGATTGGTCTGCCCTTTGGCTTCCTGCCGGGCGCGACCTCGACAATCACCCCGTACGGTTTCTTCTTTTTCTTGGGTGGCGCAACCTCCACTATCACGCCGGGTTTCTTTGGCTTTTTCGTTGGTCGTTTCTTAGCTGCCATTCTGATTCTCCTAATCTAATGGGTTGTTTACGAAAACATCTGGATGCCGTTCGATGATAGCCGCGAGCGAATGCTGAACAAAGTCGATGCGGACGTGGCCGCTGTATAGATTTTCCCGGAGCCCGCCCAGCGCATACTCAGCGTTCGGCAGGACGGATGAATCGCGCTCCTGAATGATCAACCGGTCGAGGAAAGCGAAGCCCAGCCGCCACGCGTCCTCATATCGGCGTTCCCGAGTTGTGTCGCAGAGCGCGGACGCGACGTCGAATGCTGCCGCGACCGCCTCCAGGTAAACTGCTGTGGTGAATCCAGGTGTGTCGGGCTGCTGATCGGTCAGGAACGCGCCGCAGGTCTCTTGCTCGGAGCGAGTCTGCTGGAATGCTAGAATCCAGTCGGTGATCTCGAACAGGAAATCGGACAACTCGCGCCGTTGGGTCAGACGCCACCAGGCCGCCGCTGCGAGCGCCATCCACGAGACCTGTCCGAAATCGCGCTGGTAGCGGAAGCGATGGTGGTAAAAACGGAACGCCCGCTCGATTTTGCGTTCATCTAAATCCGTTACGCTGCTTCGCACCGCCGCTGCCAGTGCGAGCAAAACCTGACCGGGAACATAATTCTGCAGATCTTCCGGCGATACTTCGTCCGACGTGCTTTCTTCGTCTTCAGTTGGCGCGGCGGGAACCCACGTTGTGACTCGCCCATGCCGGTCGATCGACGCCCACAATTTCTCCGCTAGCTTGGCTCGATCGGCGAGCTCCTGCATACCCTGCTCGCACAGCGTCAGCAGCGCAAAAGCATCACGGGCGAGAGCATTCACTGGGTCCTCAGCGTGGCTGAGGACGTGCTTCATCGCGGATGCGGCGGCATCCAGCTTCCCAGCGCGCGCCAGGGTCCATGCGCCATGCGCCAGTCGCGCCATATCGATCCCTTGATACAGGACGTTCTCGAATAGGTAATAGCCGAAGTACAGCGCTCCATCGTCACGTTGATTGCGCAGCAGGTAGTCAACATGCAACCGCGCGATCTCTTCCGCCCGCAACGTGGCAGTCAGCCGCTTGAAACCGCCTTCCAGTTTCGCAACACCGTCTTCATCGGCCAGCCAGGTATCGCAATCGAAGCGGATCCAGTTATAGGGAGCCCGGGTGATGCCGGCCTTGTCCAGCACTTCTTCAACGAAGCCCTCCGCGTCCACGCTGAGCCACGATGTCAGGAACGGCAGAAGCATGCCCCTCCGCGCGTTTTGTTCCACCATGAGTGCCTGCTGGCCGTGCCGGTACTTGGTTCGCACTTCCTCCGGCGAGAAATCGCCCATTTCGAGTTCGTCAGAAAGCAGAGAAACACTTACAGCTACGTTCGTGTCGTCGCCGATCTCTGGATGTTCGAAGCGTTCATCCACAAGTGCGGCTTTGGTCAGCGTGCGCAGATCGTTCCTTAAGTCGCCGATCTCGGACCCCATGCAGCCGCAGGGCTCGCCATCCGTGTAAATAGTGACGAATAGCTGCTTGGCCGTCGCTGGCAACGTAATCGGCGAGAGCGGCTCAGCCGGCTCTCGTTCTAGGACGAGATCGCGCGCATGCGTCGCGAGCGCACCAAGATCCGGCGTTTGGTCGGAGCCAGGAACGCCGCTGGACTGCCAGAGTGCGCCCGGCTCCACGAATTTCGACACGCCATGGCGATAGATGACGTACGGCTCGTACTCGTAAAGCTGCGCGTTGTTTAAGCGGGCGTGCCGGAACTGTTGCCATTCGTCCCGAATACCCGGCATCCGAGGCAATCCACCGCCCATGATTTCGGGGCGCTCACCACTCACTACAACAATCCCGTAACGATTGTTGTCCAGTTCTCCTACCGTTGCCGCCTCGAGCGCGGAAAAGAAAGTCACTGCGACGTGGCTGGTCTCCAATAACTTCAGCGCGTCGGGACCCTGGGGCAGTTCCTGGGCCGTCCGCACCGCTGCACGCACCACGTCCTCGGCAGCGCCCCAAGAGGTCTCATTTGGAAAGTGCCAAAATCCGTCGCGCGCATGCCGATCGTGGATGTCCTCGCGCGAACGGATGCTCACCCAGGCGCCTCCGCGCGAGTCGTAAACGTCCCGGTCCAGCGAGCGCGGCGGCCTGAGCCATTCGCCGCTCGAGAAATATTCGCGCAGGACCTCGCGCGCGAGATGCGCCGGATGCAGCCCTTCGGCCGCGTGGCGAGTGCTCCAGTTAAAATCCGGAAACCATTTCGTAGGGTTGTAATCCGGACCTTTTTCGCCCTCCATGCGGGACATCAAGTCTGCAAAAATGTCGTAGATGGCTTCCACATGAAGCCCGCGCTCCGCGAAATCCGAGCAGCCGCCTTCCCAACCGAAGCGGACCAGCGTGACGCATCCTTCCACGCGCAGACCAGCTTCCTCAAGCTTCCGAACGCCCTCGCTGGCGCTCATCCCCGAAGCGATGGAATCCTCGATTAGGATCGCCGGCTCGTCCGGGTCGAATTGGCCTTCGATCAACTTTTGCGATCCATGCGGCTTGCGTTCACTTCGCACTAGCAGCCCGCTATAGCGGCCGCCGGACTGCACTACAGCGGATTGCAGAATAGGAACAGCGGTTAACCCATATGTAGCCAATTGCCTTCCGTCGAATCGCTGTAACCGTTCCAGCACCAACCGCCCGGCCAGTTCGGCGCCGCGCGGAGTCAAGGTCACGGCAAGTGAATCCAGCATCCAGCGCGCCGATGAACCGTCGCGCGAAAGCACCGGCTGCGTTTCAGAGCGCTGCAGAATTCCGCGCTGCAGCAACAACCCCAACAGCTCCTCGCGTTCGGTTTGCAGTTTGGCGGAGACGGCTGTCATTTCACCTCGCCGTGACCAGTTGGATCACGGGCACCAGGCCTTCCACTGTATGCGGTTGCGGTGTGGCTGCGGATTGAGGACCTATGCTCATCTCGAAGTTCGGGTTGGTGGGAAGCGCGAGACTTAGATAACGTCCGTCCAGGAACAACACGAGATGCTTTTGGATGAAGTCGTCCAGGGCCTGCTGTACCCACAGTTCCGTCCCCAGAGCCGTCGCAATATCGCGAGGCGTCCGGGCATCCGCACAGTATTCGTAAAGCAGCGCCGGGCCGTCGGCGTACTGATATTTGCGCTGCTTGCGTCGCCGCCCGTCCTCGATGGTGATGCTGGTCAGCGCCTTGCGATAACGCAGATAGGGGTGACCAGGGCCAGTCCAACTGGCCTGCCATTTTCCGACGGCTTCCAGCAAGTCGTCGTAAACTTCTTCGTCGACTACGTTGTCCATTTCGTGATCGAAGTAATAGGACACCCGTTCCAGATTGAACTTCTTCGGAAAGATATAGTCGTAACAGACCGCCGGTTTGAGCCGCCGGATGGATTGCGACGCGGGATCTGTATACATCGGCGAGCCGCGGTCCGCGCGCGCCTTCACAATTCCCCACGGCGGCTGCAAGTGGAGGATTTTCGGCACTAGATCGGCCTGCATCCGATAATCTTCCACGGTTTCGCCGGGGAATCGCATCAGGATGTTGTACATGCAAGTGATGTCGTGGTAGGTACACCACTTGATCAGCTCCACATTCCGCATCCCAGTGGTCATCTTGCGCATGCTCTTCAAGATGTTAGTAGACAGGCTTTCGACGCCCGGCTGCACTGAATTGAGGCCGCCCTTGCGCATACGGCCGAGCTGCGTGCGCGAGAAGTTCGGGCGAATCTCGTAGTGCAACTCCACGTCGGTGTTCGACTCCGCAAGCCGCCGGAAAAGCTTTTGGGTATATTCCGGCGCCATGATGTTATCGATGGCGTTGAAACTGTAAATGCCGTGCTTGCGCGACAGGTGCTCGATCTGTTCGATAACGCGCTCCGGGTCCTTGGCGCGAAACTCCATGCCGGAGCGGTTCAATCCGCAAAACGTACAGTGATGTTTTTCGCCCCACCAGCAGCCGCGGGCCGATTCGATGGGCAGCATCGGCTCACAGGCCTCATCCCAATGCTCGTAACCGCCTTCTTCGCGGGCGTAGAAATACTCGTCGAACTGCGGGATGGGGGTCTCGTTCATGGCCAGGAAGTTGGGAGCGCGGCCGGCGTATTCGATCTTGTCGCCTTTGCGCCACATGATTCCGCGCAGCCCTTCCATGGATTCACCCCGGTCCAGACGGTGGACCATCTCGGGGAACGAGATCTCGCCATCCCCGCAATGCAGATAATCCACCTGTGGGCATCCGCGCATGATTTCGTCGGCGATATCGTCTTCCATGCTGGCGCCGCCGAACACGATCGGAATCTCCGGATACCGCTGTTTCAGTCCTTTTGCGAGAGCGATGCTGGCCAGACTCTGTTGAAACACTACCGAGAAACCGATCAGGCTGAATCGCGTCCAGTCCACGGCATCCACGCAGAAGTCGATGAATTCCGGAGCGTCCTTGTCGCGAATCTTCTGGAAGCGCTTAGTGGTGCATCCGGCACGGCGGCATATGGCCCGGAAGATGTGGTCGTATGCACGGAAATACTCCCCGTCACGCGTTTCGATCTCGTCTCCGAAAGCGGCCTTGGTCCAGATCCATTCGCCCACCATGCTGGGCCACACGTCCGCGATGGCCTCATTGATCTTCCAGCCGATGCGCGTCCCAAAATACATAAAGAACGAGAAGTTCTGCGCCGGGATACCGGCCTGTTCGAGCGTTGGCTTCAACAGGGCTAACTGGAAGGAGGGAAATCGCGCCGAAAGGGTCGGCATGCTGATCAAGGCCACTGGTTTCATAGCCGGGTTTGCTTAGTATACTTCGGAGGCGCTTTTATGTACCAGCTTTTTCTTCACAATTCAGCTTAAGGCGCCATGCTCACGGCATAAGGCCTTGCGACTCGCTCTCGCCGCCCTTTCACGAGCCTTCTGGCGGCAATGGAATGGTTACCGTTGGGCAAGATCCGCCAACTTACCGAACGAATTCCTATGCCAGTAAACCGGCGGATTGTTAATGCCCTAACATTTACGTGGTGTTATCGAGAATTGATTTGACAGCTACGGCAAAACCGGTTATAAATTAAAACCTATGGCACATGTACTCTACGGCCCTCCCATCCAGGAGGCCATTGCAAAAGGAGATTTGCCGCGCATGAAGCAGCTTGTTGTCGAGGCCGAAGAACACCTCAAACAAGCCGGTGACGTACGGGCGGCCCTTGAGTACCTGAAGATCGAAATAGCGAAAGCCTCGCGAAGCACTAAACCTCATTGAACCGACCATCCCGGGCCGCGGCCTGGGTTGATAAAAGGAGCAAGTTATGGCAGCAGAACGCGGAGCCGTGCCCCCGTATGGACCGCCCATTCAGGAAGCCATTGCAAAAGGCGACCTCGCCAAGATGAAGCAACTCGCTACCGAAGCCGAACAGCACTTAGAAAAAGCGGGCGACGTGAGCGCGGCGTTAGAATACCTGAAAATTGAGATCGCCAAGCATGAGCATAAAGGCAAGAAATAGAAAGGAGACTCTAAAACATGGCTGACAAATACAATCCAATCCACCCGCTCTACGCAGTGACCATTCATGACGCGATCGGTTCGGGTGACCTCAGCCGGATGAAACAAGTCGCGCAGGAAGCGGAGCAGTACTTGCAACAGTCTGGCGATCTTCCGGCGGCGTTGCAGGCCCTGAAAATTGAGATCGCCAAGGCCGAGCACAAGAAGTAGGAACGGCTTGCCGAAGCCCGCGCGTATCCGTGTCGATAATGACTTCCGGAATTTCGTTCCGGTGCACGTGGTGTGGGAGATCACCCTCGCTTGCGACTTGAAATGCCTGCATTGCGGTTCGCGCGCGGGACGCCGTAGGCCGAACGAGCTTTCCACCGCCGAATGCCTGGACGTGGTGGAGCATCTGGCCCGACTAGGAACCCGCGAAGTCTCGTTGATCGGCGGCGAAGCCTACTTGCGCTCCGACTGGACCCAGATCGTCCGTGCGATACGCTCTCACGAGATGTACTGCGCCATCCAGACCGGCGGCCGGAACCTAACTCCCAAGCGTATGGCGGCTGCGGTGGAAGCTGGACTGCAGGGAATCGGCGTATCGCTCGACGGCATGGAAGCGCTGCATGACCGCGTCCGCGGCGTGCCGGGATCCTTCTCCCATGCGCTGGATACGTTGCACCGCGCCAAGGCTGCGGGCTTGAGGACCAGTGTCAACACGCAGATCGGGTCCGAAACTATGGCGCACCTCCCCGAGCTGATGAACACCATCATCGAAACAGGGGCCAAGCACTGGCAGATCCAGCTAACCGTCGCCATGGGAAATGCCGCAGACAACGATCATCTGCTGTTGCAACCGTATCAGCTGGTCGAGTTTATGCCATTGCTCGCGGGGCTTTACTCCGAGGGTCTCGAACGAGGGCTGTTAATGGTAGTCGGCAACAATATTGGCTACTTTGGACCCTACGAGCATTTGTGGCGCGGCTTCGGCGATGAGCGTGTGCATTGGACCGGTTGCAGCGCCGGTCATACTGTGCTGGCACTGGAGGCGGATGGGACTGTCAAAGGTTGCCCATCGCTCGCCACCAACGGCTTCGCCGGCGGCAACGTGCGCGACATGAGCCTGGATAAAATCTGGGCGACAAGTCCGGAAATCCATTTTGGACGGCTCCGCAGCGTTGACGATCTGTGGGGGTTCTGCCGCGGCTGCTACTACGCCGATGTCTGCCGCGGCGGCTGCACCTGGACGTCGCATTCCCTGCTGGGCCGCCCCGGCAACAATCCGTATTGTCACTACCGCGTACTTGAATTACAGAAGCAAGGGGTACGCGAACGGATTGTAAAGCGGCGCGAAGCCTCGCCTGCGTCGTTCGGAGTCGGCGAATTCGAACTGGTAGCGGAGCATATTCCGAACGGCGGCGCCGGGCTACCCGAGGTGGTCCGCCGTACTCCCGCCCGCAACGATCTGGTGCAGTTGACGCGGCGTTCGAACGGCGCTCCGTTGACTCGCGATGGACGCATCCCCCCTGCCTTGGATATCTGCCGCGCGTGTAACCAATACATCTGGCCGCATGAGACCAGGTGCCCGCATTGCGGATCAGATCTGAAGGAGGCGGCCGAGACGTACCAGCAGGAGCACCGGCATCGTGAGGAACTGATCGCCGAAGTTACGCGGCTGGTGGAAGCAGCCCGCGCACAAAAATCCGCCATGCTCCCGGGTTGACCGCGCTGAGCAAAGATCCGGTAACGGTCAGGATCACACCAACCGGCGCCGCGAAGGCAAGATCCTGATACATTCCCAAAGCGACCAAACAGGCGCCAGAGGCAGCGATGTAGAAGCCGAGTAAATTTCCACGTCTGAATCCCCGTAGCCACAAGCTGCCGAGATTGATCAGCATCAGGCTCATCAACCCGGGGAACAGCCACCGAAAATATGGCGCCCACTGCAAGCCGGCGATGCCGAACATGCTCAAATAAGCTGCCCAACACATGGGGCACTTCGGAAGAATCGCGGCGACAATGGGCAATGCCGCTCCTAGTATCTCGCGCGAGAGTGAGGGCCTTTTTCGAAACACAGCCGGCGCCGAGAGCAAACCGACTGCTTGATCCACCACTTCTTTCTCGTCCCACTGAATCCGCTCAAATGACCCGGCTACCTCGCCCGATGCATTGAGAACGTACGCCTCGATTCGGTGCCGATTGACCAGCGATTCGATAAAATTAACGCCGAGTTGGAAGTGAGCCTGCAACTTCCGCATGCCTTCGATGGAACGAAGCATCCGGTGGTTGGCATCCATGCGCACGCCGCGATCCTCTCCATAGGCGTGCAGGCGCGCAGGCAAATCGTATTGTGGATCGTAAGTGATGGCGGCGGTTCGAATACGGTCGTCCAGCCCTAGATCGGCCAGCATCTTTTGTACTCGCGCGAGTTTTGTAATGGTTAACGAGCACTTTCGAGGATTGTCGCAGCGGGAATAAAAGAACATCACCACGGAAGGCCGGCCGCGAAAAAAGTCTCTGAAGCTTACGGTATGGCCGTCTTGGTCCTGAAACCTGACCGCACCCATTGCAGCCGCCTGTTTGCCGGTCTGCTGCTTGCGAAAAACACCTAGTTCGGTTAACGATGCGCAGCAATCGTTTTCCTGAAGCTCGGCCGGCGGTGCGGAGCTTCGAATTACTTCGATCGTGCGCTTCAATTCCTCCAGCATCAGTGTCGAGAATTGGCCGCTCCCGTTCTCGCGCAGAGTCTCCAACTCCGGCAGTACGGCGCGCCCATTCGGCCCCAGCCAGCGCAAGCTCTCGAGGATCTCCCGCAGCGCGGTGGTGCCGGGTTCGGCAACCGAATACCCGCCATAATTCCGCAGACAAACAATGTCGTCATGATCGCGCACATTGGTAATAGCGCGGATCAGAAACCGCGCCATCTCAGGGTTTGCCTCTGCACTACTGCGTAGCACGCGAGCCGCAGCCGCGATCAGATACGCGTCGCGTCCATTATCGAGTTCTTCGAGCACGTAGATCAGCGCCGGGCGGGGCAATCCCAGATGCTGGGACGCGAGCAGCACCCAGCCGCGCATGCGAATGATAGCGGCAGTGCCCCGCTGTCCGTAAACCGGATGGTCTTCGTTCAGAAGATCCGTGAGCTGATCACGCCGCGCCGGGTCCGTTCCGAGCTCTGCTACCAGCGCGGCGAACTGTGCTTCGGACAAAGCGGGCATTTTCTCACGCTAACGGCTGTATTTAGCCAGAAATTGCCGCGAGACCCGCTTTAAAGCCGGAGAACTGGCGGCTGTTCTCAGCTTGTCAACTCCCTTGTACAACGTGTTGTCCTTGGCCATAGCCGCTTCGTCCGCGAAATGCGTGATCGCGGTCAGGCTGGTGGCTTTCAATTGGTCGCCCTCGGATTTGTCGAGCACGATGGTACGCGCGTGCTGCTGCAGTTTCTCGGGCGCCAGAGCATTGAGCGCGGCCGCGGAAAGTTGCCGGACATCCACAGCCTCTTTCTTGTTCTTTAAAAGTTTCTCAAACATTGGAGCCGAGCCTGCATCCGCAGCGAGTAGCCGCAAGGCCTCACGTTTAGCAGCTTCATTGGGCGGGTTTTGTACAATCTTGCGCGCCAACGGATAGGCGTCCGCATGAATATCATAGCTGAGCAGTTGCAGCGCTTTCTCCGGTGGAAGAAGCGCTTTAGCAGGGTCTCTTAACCCCTCCATCAAAACTTGCTGAGTGTAACCATCGTGCTCGCGCGAGAGGATGCCCAGCACACGCTCTCGGATTTCCATATTTTTGTCAGCCGCCACCGATCGCAGCGTGGCAAGAAAGTCCGGGCGGCACGCGTTGAAATTAGAGGCGCTGAAGCTTGCTGAAAGCATGGTTTGCAAAGCCGTCATTCGGACCGCGAGCGGCGCCGCGGTGTCCTTGATCGTATTCAGCACGCCTTGCAGTTTCTCGGTGTCCTCGCAGAAGTTCCCGCCCATTCTCGAAAGTGCGTGGATCCGCTGGCTGGCGCTCCGCGAAATCTTCGCGCTGCGCGCAGAAGCTTTCGCCGCAGACGAGCGCTTCGCGGTGGCCGGCTTCTTGGCAGGAGCTTTCTTAGTTTTCTTGGCGCTCATGGATTTAGTCTCCTCTTATCCCTCGGCTCACGCAAACGGTACGTCATCATAATCGAATCCCTGCCGCGAGCCGGCTACGATGACGCCGCGGTAATCCAGTAGGTCTTCCACTCTCGGCATCGCTCCAGGAGCACTCGCCGAAAGCGATCCGGGCATCGGGCCGCCGGGAGCCGTTGGTGGGCGCACTCCGCCGGTGACTCCGTTCCAGGGCCACATGGTATCGGTTAGATTGTGCCCAATGCGATTTCCGCCTGGAGGATTGGTGCTATCGAAGGATGCAGCTACCGACGGGTCGAACCTACCCAACTGTTTCTGCCACTTGGCCCACAGCCGGTCGACGTTGGCGTGCAATAAAAAAAACAGCGGATCTTTTACCGCCGTAGGAACGGATGAAATAGAGCCTCCGAAACTGGTGTGCGCGTACCCGTGCGGATTATCTTCCAGGCCTCGAAAACCCGCGAATTGTTTCCCCAGGGCAATCGTCTGGGCTTCCGTCAAGACGTTGTTGGCGGCTGCCGTTGCGACATTGAACAACGGGCGCCGCTTGATTCCCGGTATGCCATCGGTCACCCAGAACTGCAGCGGGTTGGTCGGGCTGAAGTGCACCGTTCCGAGCGAATCTGAAGCACCGAAAAAATCGGCTGTGAACAGCGCGGGCGCCTTCTGATCGAAGCGCCAATAGGGCAGTGCGACGCTGGAATCGAAGGCTTGAAGTCGACGTTCGAGGTCCAGGATAAAGGCGCGATGCCAGGGCAGGAAACCCGGCGCGCCATGTGCCTCAGGCAACCCGGCCGAGTTATGAATGTTGCGGAAATCAGCGTACCGTCCCGCGCCCTTGTTATTTAACTGAGCTAGTGCGGCCACAAACCGGTCGCGCTCGCCCGTCGACAAGGTGTTCGCATTCTTCCGGATGCGAACCATGAGCGGCATCTCAGCCAGCACTTGTGTTCCGGACATAACCTGAATGGCCACATCCCCGTCCGCGATGCTCGGCTTGCCAAACTTGCCTCCCACCAGGAAACTGACGGGAGTTCCCGGGGTAAGCGTCAGCGCCAACGTATTGCTCGCCGCTGCGCCGGGCTTCGAATAGAATACTACGACTCCACCGCTGGAGGGGGGCTTATTGCGCAGGGTGACAACCTGAGAGGATGAAACGCCTGGGCCGGCCGCCAGCTCAATCGAACATGGCGAAGGAGCCCATGTGACATACCGGGCTTTTGGATCGGCGCTTCCGTTAATCAAGATGTTAATTGCCATCCAATCCTCCGAAGAAACTCCCGAGGTAACTTAAGCATGTCAAATCTATCAAAAAGATGCGGCAAAGTCCAGGGGCTTTCTGGCGGGAATTTGGCACATCAAATTGACAATTTTCAAGCGATGATCCACGGGACAGTCTCAACGATGAGCCGGCCTTCGCCAAACAGGCACAACTCTCGCGCGATTGCGGAAATCAGCGCAGGAAGTTATAGTTAAGAGCGAAGCCACCCTAGCTCAGTTGGTAGAGCGGCTGATTCGTAATCAGCAGGTCGCCGGTTCGATCCCGGCGGGTGGCTCCAGATCTCTGAATCGTTTGCACTTGCCGGCCGGTTCGTTGCAAGTGTAGCGAGGATTTTGATCAGCAAGTCGAGCAAACGGCGGCTCCGCCGATTCTCAATCCTTCCAGTGGTATGCCGGATAGCTTACGGTCCGGCTGACCAAAGACGGATTCAATTGGATTCGAATTGTTCTGACTCTTGGCCCATCCCACAGCGGGAGACCGAGCTGATATCCTGAACTTCCGGCCCATGCGTAGTTGCCGTCGTGGTTCGAGACGCCACGGCGAAGATTTCGCACGAGGTGGAAGAAGCCAAATGGGCTACTATATTCGCGTTTTTGGAACGAACCTTACCGAAGTTCCGATTCAACGATTGCAAGAACGCGCGAGCCCAGCGCTGATTGAGGCAGATGAACTGGCCGATTCGTGGCAACAACTTGTTCTCAGCCACCCGGAGGGGCCAGAGATCGCTGTCATCGAGAAAAATCCGGTTGTTGAGGGAGAGTTGGGCGCCGAGGAGTTGAAAGAATTCTTGGATGAGATTCCGTCATACCGGCCTGCGTCGGCGGTTAGTTGGCTGCAGAGCTTTCTTCCGAATGTGAAGGTTCTCTATGCTTTCCA
>DASYNU010000056.1:0-26331 GCA_036008345.1 Bryobacteraceae bacterium | reverse complement strand
GCCATCACGGATGCGAACGGCAACGTGCTCAACTCGCAGAGTGTGACTAACTTCGGTGGGGGAGTGTATCTGGTCTGGAATGTCAGCGGACACGTGAAGATACAAGTAACGTTGACAGGCGGCGTCAATGCCGTGGCGACGGGATTGTTCTTCCACTAACCGGGGGTTGTCGGTTGCTGTCGTATCTTCTGACAGAGGAAGGCGCCATAAGTGTACGGCATTGCGCCACCCGTGCTGAGCACGTTAAAAAATTCGAAATATTTCTTGCAGTGGCGTTCAAACAGGCTGATTAGTTCCTGATCCCAGGCCATTGCATACTTCAGATAGTCGAAATAAAAGCGTTCAAAGTACTGCTCCGGAAGTGGCTCATGGCGATGTTCGATATCCGCAAATACTCGATTTGGGAACATTTCGAGGCGCAGTCCGCATTTCTGGCAGATTCGCATCAGCTCATCTACTCGAAAGAGATGTTTGTCCTCACATTCGGATTTGTCCAAATCGCGCCGGGCATAGAACCTCATGGTATCGGTCAATGCGTTAATGGTGGTGAGCTGTTTCTCTGTTAGCACCACTCCTTGGCCCTTGAGGATGTCGGGCATGAACTGGGTCATCGCACCCATCACCACGTACCCATCGTAAAAGGGTTCTTCGCACAGTAGTATGCCGCCTGGCGCCAGCAGATCCGCGCAAGCGAAGAAAAAGCGTCGGATATCCAGAATGTGATGGAGTACCGAACGGAGCACAATCAACGAAAACGTGTTCTGCGGAAGCTTGCGAAGGTCTTCCGCCATGAGGATCGCGATCTTTGTCTCGGTTCCTGGCGTTGTGATGCGGGAGAACTTACGTGCGGTGATGCCGCAAAAGGCTGGTGACGGGTCTGTCATTAAGATCTCGGGCAGCCGGCCCGGCAACGCGAGAGAAAGCGATAAGCGGCCCGTGCCACAACCGATTTCGAGTACCGGCAACGAAAGATCCGCGCCAGACTGTTCGCACAGGTCAATGAGCGCGTTTCCTTCATCGCGATGGGACTCGAGGTTCACGGCATCGTTGCCGTATTGCGCATCGTAGTTTTCCTCGGGATGCTGAAAGAAACGTGGCTCGGATATCGCAAAAATTCCATCTCTTTGAGGGAATTTTTGCAGAAGTTCGTTCAATGTATTCATGAGTAAGGCACTCTCTCAATAGATTTCGCCGGTTGGCAGGAGACACACGAATCGAAACGAACGGCTTGATCGTCGTCGCACAACGGCTTCCTTTGCCCGACGAGCTGACGGTGCGGGCCAACAGGGCGGTATACCGACGACGACGAAACCAACGTGGAGTTCGATGGTCAAGGACAATGTTCCTGAGTTTAACACGGAGACCTCCGTGTCCCGAGAGTCTTGTCTAGTGCAGAATGAGCCTGAAGACGCGACGCCGACCATCCCAGAACTAATGCGTTTGTTGTGGGCCCTCCGTGGAGACCCGGTTCGGGCCTGACAGTTGCTCTAGCTTATATAGCTTGAATCCGCAGCCTAGGTCAGCTGTGGTCGTGATTGCGTAATTGGCCGATCGCAACCGCGCGAGTGCCTGCTCAGTGTAATCGCGGGCTGTTCCGGTATCTACCACCCACAGTACGGCTTTCCCGGCGAGCTTGCTGGAATCAGCGACGTTGCTGTAGCTCAGCTCGTTTGGAAAGAGCGGATAGGTTGCATTGATGGTCCAGGCGAGCAAAGGGTGGTAGTAGACAACCGTGTCGTCTGGCCTTATGTGGCGCAGCATCGCCAGACCGATCCCCCGCCCGTTGCAGGTGGCCGACGTTGACGTGTCAAAGTACGGATCATCTCGATAAAGCCGTACTTGTTGCAGTCCCGAGATGCACACGAAGGTCAGAATCAGCGGAGATAGCCCCCGCCAGTACCACTGATTTCGTTTTGCGGCGGAGCGCTGGATAAAGGAAAACGCGCACGTGGCTAGTACGACATAGCCGAATGTATAACCGACAAAATAGCGAGGCCAAACAGATAATGGCTCATAGAGAAAGAAGTAAGCGACCTGAAAGATGAAAAACAACGTACAGGTTAGAAGGGCGTAGACCGCTCTTCGGTCTGGAGCTTCTCCCAATCGAATTGCAAAAATCCAGGCGAACAGAATGACCACGGCAACAACCACGACGAATGATTGCATGAGCGGGTGCCCAGTCCAAGAGTTATAAACTAACAGGCTTCTAAATCCAGTCTTGAAGGATTCATATAGGACGGCAAACGTATGCGGCCGGGGATCCCACTGACCGGCGTTCAACCCGGACCGCAGACGCAGAATGACCCAGGGAGTGATAGCGGCTGCAGCGATCACATAAGAAAGCGCCATCTCTCGGAGGGAGCCGAGCACGTTTTTCTTGCGGGCCAACGCCATCACCACCTGCGCGGCCAGCGTAAAAACGGCGTACGGTTGAGTATAGAAAAAAAGACCCATCAACACGCCGTATCCTGCGTACAGGGGCCATTCCCTGCGCCGCGCAACATTCGGCGGTAGTTCCAGAATCTCCATCAGCAGGCAACTCGACCATATCTGCAAAGCCAAGTACAGAGGGTATTCGCGGATCTGCATCACATGCATCCACGTGAAGCCGTTCAAGGCAAAAATGGACAGCGCGAAAATGCGCGTCGCTTCGGAATACTTGCGGAACAATCGCAACAGGCCTTGTAGGCTCAGCATCAGCCATAGCAGATTCACCATTCGCAGTAGCAAGTCGGAATGCGACTTTGCTATACGAATGACTGCATTGTCGATCAGATAAAAGAGCGGAACATATTGAGAGCTTGTGCGAACGGCAGTGATGACATCGGAAAAAGACCCGAACGAGCCCCGATTGGATTCGCTCCAACTCTGACCGCCAGACAACAATATGTAACGGTAGCCTTCATCAGTCCAAGCGCCTTTCAAGTCGATCGAGAGAAGGTAAAGGATCGCGATGAACCATAGTGCGAGGACAATTCTCTGCTGAGAGGCGCTCGACTCTGTCGTCTCACTTAGCGGCGCACGCATCGCACTGCCTCTGTCTACAGGAGTGTGAGCGGTGTCAGCCTCAGAAAGGTTGCCGGGAACGGATGCAGGAACGTGGCGGCCCTGGCCTGTACGTTTCACAGGTGGATGGGAGCGGCGTTAGCGATGGTGATGTGGAATCTCGCGACATCTCACTCCAACGAGGGGAACTTAGTCTTTAACCTGGCCACCCACGCCGAGGAAAATTGTCTGCCCAGAACATTCGACTTTCCGTTCCGGTACCCATCCTGACAGATAGGGGCAGTTCGTAAAGTTTGAGCGGTTCAATACTGCCTTCGATGCTGTCCTGGCTGGCAAACGATATTCTTACAACGTTCAAACATCCGTTACGCCAAAGACGAAGACTATGTTTTAGCGCTGATTTTCAAGTCTAGTTCTTTGATTCGAAGCTGCAGAGACTCAGTTTCACCCCACACCGCGCTTAGCGCCTGATGCGAAGTGGGCTCCGCTGCGATTTGGTCCCACTCGCCCACTCTCTCGACCAGCATCTCCGTTATGATAATCGCCAGCGGCCGGACGTCTACCTCAACCGGATACCACTGCGAGAGCTCGAAATGAATCAGATTAGTCTCATAATCAAAGCGCACATCCTGCACCAACACGCGGGTGGAGTCCCATCCAGTATTCGGTAGTTCGTACGTTCCCAGAATTGCGCCGTTGAAGCGAAGCTTCAGGCGTTGGCCTTCATGCGGATTCCGATAAGCGATTAAGATGCTATACCGGCCCGGAGAGTCAACCACGATCTCGGCCAGAGCAACTGGGCCGAAGGCCCACCGATACTCCGCAAGATTGTGATCAGCAGAGTGCTCAATCCCTGAGAAACCTCGGTGCGGCTGCCAGCGAGCGGAATTCTGTCCAACAATCTCAAGCGGTGGAACGGCGGGTAAACGCGGCAGAAACCCAATCGTCCGCCGGAGGTTTAATTTCTTGTCCAATCCGAACGCATACAGCGCCAGGAAGAAACTACGGTAGGCGGAGAATTCGGACCATTCATTCTCAACATATATGCGTCCCCACCGCGCCAAATCGTTGCGAAGCTCCGGATGAGCATACAGATAATGAGTCGCCGCCGCCAAACTCTCGGGTTTGTCATTGCTTGCAAGTAGTCCTGTCACGCCCTCCTGGATAGCCTCCGGAACCGCAGCCAACGGATAACCGGCAACGGGTGTCCCACAGGCTATCGCCTCTATGAAGATCTGACCGAAAGTCTCGGCCGAACTGGGCGCCACAACAACGTCGGCCGCCGAGTTGAGTAAAGCCACTTTGTGCGGATCGTTGATATAACCCAATTGCATCACTTCCATCGGACCATCCGGATTCGCGGCGGGCCACCCGGTGGTGACCACCAGCAAGCCCGGAAGTTCCAGGCGAGCTAAGGCATCCAGAAGCGCGCGGGCCCCCTTGCGCGGGTCATCCAACGATGCCGGCAGCAGAACAATGAAGCGATCCAAAGGCAAGCCGAGTTGTTCTCGGCAAGCCTGTCTGTTTCGCGGGCGAAAGACATCCAAGGGAAAACTCAAACGAAAGACTTCGATGGACGGAGCGGTTTGGCTGGAATTGAAAGCGCGTTCCAAGGCCCGGCGCGCAAATGCCGCAGTCCATTCGGAGTTCGCCAGCAGTGCGGGACGAGCATCGGCGCTAAGCAACAGCCGTTTCTTCAACCAGGCTTCCGCGATTTCAGCCGGCGGCAGCGCGGGATATTCATTGGGCGTTGGGCAATGGTCATCGCAGCCTGTCAGATATTTCTCGCACGCGGCGGTATAACCGCAGCGGCCTGTCAAAATCCAAAAGTCGTGCATCACAATCACGGTGGAAAATTTTTCCGAGAGCAGATGCAGCAGCAGTGGATCGGCGTTGGCGTTGTGCAGATTGCCCACGATCACCAAGTCAGGACTGGAAGCCGATACGCGGTCGAGCACGCTCTGTGATGTGTGCTCTGTGGAACCACGGCGCGCCGGTCCATCCAGCATGGAGACCAAGTTTATGTCGTGCCCTGCCCTCGCCAGTGCGCGAGCTAACCGGACGTGTGCAATGCCTGCGCCGTAGAAACCACCATGGTCGTTAAGCAGAGTAATGCGCAGTTTTTCCCGGCCGGAAGCCCCGAGTGGAGCCGGCCTGGCCGGCAGGCCGTTTTCTCTCACGAAGTTGTCACGACAGGCGGTCAACTCCGGCAGAAAGCTGGACATCGCGTAGGTTTTTTGTTCGGGATGCACGCGAAACCAAGCCAGAGGGCGTCCTATGACGTGCAGGTGCGCTCCGGCGCGGGCAAAACGCAGCCAGAGCTCATAATCCATGCTGAAATAGAGCTGTTCATCCAAGTGTCCGCCCGCGCGAAGCCAGAGTTCCCGCGTGAACATAACCTCGGGCTGGTGAAAGAATTGGCCGGCATTCCAACCGTGATCGAGATTCAGCAGATTGTCGAGCGGCAGAGGACCATTAGCGCAGGCTGTCAAGTGCTGGGCCAGCAGACGTCCATCTTGGTAAAGCCGGCAGACTCCGGCAATCATGTCTGCGCGGTTGAGGTCGAACGCCAACGCCACGGCGGCCAAAGCCCCGGGAGCAAGCATATCGTCGCTATTGAGCCAAGTCAGAATTTCACCTGTGGCTCTCGACATACCCTTGTTGATGGCGTTGCTCTGTCCCTCGTCCGGTTCGCTGATCACTAGCGTGAGATTGTCGCGATAGCGTTCCAGAACGGACGGGGTTCCATCGGTCGAGGCGCCATCGATAATGATGTGCTCGACGTTTGGGTAGCCTTGGTTTAGGACCGAAAGGATGGTCTCCTCAATGTATTGGCCCTGGTTTCGCGTGGCCGTCACGATCGAGATTTTGGGCCACGGCTTGCCACTCGGAAGCGTCAGCGGCAGGCCTGCTGATTCGGGCGCGACGTAGGGCCAAGCGCCTGATCCGCTTGCGGAAGGAAACTCGCGGGAGAATTCGCGCCGGATATCTTCGGTGAGATCCGCGACCGCGGTGTGGGTGGCAAGCTCATCGGCCTGGCCCAGCAAGTGGCGTTCATGAAGCCGGTTTCGTACAACCATTCGGAAATGGGCACGCGGCACGAAACCCGCGCCCTGGCAGCGCTCGGTCGCCCGGTATGCGGCGCCGCCTGGTCCAGCAGCCTCGAGTTCCAATATTCCACTATCAATCAAATGCTTTGCGGTTCGTTGATCCTCGTTTTCAGTGTCGCGGCCCAAGCTCAATATCGTGGCGCCTGCGTTTACGATAAATCGAAGGCTGCCGGCTACCCCATCGAGATCAGCGAAGTCCGTGCAGAGCAGATCTGCGCGCAACGGAAGATCGCGAAAAAACTGCATCAGCGAGCCGTGATATAGCGTGACCTCCTCAATCAAATTCATCCGATTCAGCTCGTCGAACAGTAGCTTTAGATGTTGGCGTTTGAGATCGACAACATAAACTCGCGGTGACCCGTGCATCGAAGAGCCTTGCACCACACCTGAAACCGCTGAAACCGCGGCTTCGATCGAGGGGCGCATTAAAACGACGATGCCTGTACACTGACTCGCCCGTTGATGAATCAATTCCAACGTTGCGCTGGAGTTCACGATCGGCCGCCGGTCGAGCTTCGGCCCAGCAACCTTCGCAGAGGTCCCAGGATCCACCCCGCGGACTTGGCGGCCCGGAGCGCGAAACTGGAATCGATCTCGCTGCGCATGAGCTTGCCCTCCTCGCGCGCGTTGGTCAACTGTCCCCTTAGCTCGTTCAATGCCGCTGCATGCAACATCTCCTCGCGCCGATTCTTAGTATTCCGTTCCACCAGCAATTCCACTAGCAACTCGCGCAGCATGACATGCAGCCTGTGGATCTCAGAGTCTTTCGAGGAGACCTGTGTTTCCAGATCAGCTATCCGAAGTTGCTGCCGGTAATGGTCGAATTGGGCTCGGGCGTTGACCCCTTGCAATTCGTCACTCAAGAAGTGCTTTATACTCTGCTCAAGACGAACGCCGTACGCTTCAAATTGTGCCTGCACCAGGGCGCGAAATAGAGGTTCATTCAGCGGTTTCGCGGTACTCCTGCGGACACGACGGCGTTCCAGCTCATTCCGCCGGGCGAGGGAACACAAATCGAGATCTTCTTCATGAAACGCGCATACATCGCAATACCCGTAGAATTGCTCTCCACCCGGCAGATAGTCGGAGAGCTCGGCGAGTTGCTGGCGCGCATCGAGTGAAACGGTCTGGATGAATTCGCCTGTGTTGTCGAACACCAACGCGCTCCGATAACCAATTTTGAGCAGTCGTTCGAAAATGTTGAGTCCTGGCCCGCCGGCCGCCGCATCCCTGCCGATATCGTGCTCCCAAAACAGCACGGGCCGGGCGGCGCCGATCCATTCCAGCGCACCCGCAAGAATGCGTCCGTCCATTCCGTCCGTGTCAATCTTCAGAATCTTGCTGGACTGAAATCGGGGATGCCGTGCCAGGATGGAATCCAGCCGCGCGAAACGTCTTGAGGTGCCCTCATTCGAATCCGTATGGAACGAAGCGGTTCCATACTCCACACTCAAACTGCCTTTCCGTTCGGCGCTAGCGGAGTCCACCAGAATGCACTCCAGTTCTGTCTCTCCTTTGAGTTGGCGGATATTTTCTTTCAAGAGTTCGAAAAAGAATTCGGATCCTTCGATACACAGAATGGGCAAATTCGAGTGCGCACGCACAATGGCTGCCGTGTCCCCGACATTCGCGCCGACGTCAACGAATCCGCGACCCGGATATTTCCGCTCCACGGCCGCAGCGAGACGGCCGATGTTCTCGCCGTAGTCGGGCAATTGATTACGGATTTGCGGAAGCCAATGGTCGTTCGGGAGATCCAGCTTGAAGCCATGCAGCTCAATGCTTGTCACGCGCTATGACCCGTTTGATGGCTCTCGTTCTTCACTCGGAACCTCCATCGATCGTATTCTAATATATTCTCTTTCAGCTGTGATGAGTTTTATGCAGGCAACAATTTGGAAAAGTAGGTCAGGGTTTCAACTCATGGCGTCGCGGCTGTGGCGACACCGGGACCCTGGCCATGCGAGGCTGTGGAACTGACTTCCTTCTTTGGTATTTCATATCTTGTTTGACTCAGTGGATAAACGGTCCTCTCGATTGTGCCCGGGTACTTAAGATCTTCAGTTTCGATGACTAGAGTATCGTAACCCGTATTGGCCGCGGCAAATGACACGCCAGACCTGAGGCCCGTAACGGACCAGTCGGGCCCCATGCGCTTGCCGGTCGCGTTGGATTGGAATGCGTAGCGAAAGGCCACTTGATCCGATGGCTGTACCCCGGTGCAGCATGCGGTCTCGGCGCTTAGGATGCCGCCCGTCACGGGATCCTGGCGCCAGGTAATCTCTAGCAAGGCATATCGATCGCGGCCAGGATATCGAGTTTGGACTCCATCGCCCTGAGCGAAGATGTGATCGCTATTGGCTTCGCCAATGTAAGTAAGTGCCGGCAGGGAAGAATCAGGCAGCCGCGCGGCTAATGTTGCGATCGTCAAATTCTCTCCGGCCCTGTTCACTCGAGCCAGCGAGGGATCCATGCTGAGAAGCATCAACGTATCCGGCGTAGGAGGCTGGAGGATTTGACCGGTTATATACTTGGCTGCCGGATTGAACCGCATGAAGTTCCAGTACAGAACTTCCCAATGCGTGGCGGGAATGTAGACGTTGCGTGCCGCCGCCACGGCAGCCACCACGCTCTTGTCAACCGGATGCATTTCCCTGTAGGGATTCCGATCGAAGACAAAGTGGACATTCCGCAATCCTCCGAAGACCAAGAGGTTAGCGCTGAGGAGGAGTTGGGCGGCGAACAAGACCAAAAACGAGGCCGACAGAAATCGGGAGACTGCGCTCGGCGAGGATCTCGCAAAATCCCATACTAGACCGATCGCCGCAGCGCTGATTATGGCGGGAAAGCAGTAGTAGGTGCAGGCCCAATAAATATAGCGAGTTTCCATTGCATAGGTCAGATGCCACAACCAGAAGGCCGCGATTAGCCCAAGGCTCTCGATCGGCAATTTTCGAGTGAAGACGAGCATCAGGCACACGAGAATCGTGAAATGCGGCAGGAGGCCCAGCCATACCGTTATCTCCGAGGGCAGGTAAGCATACTGGTCAGAGGGGCCGATGAATTGATAGCCCTCGACGGAACGTTGCGTAGTCTCCACCAGATTGGAGAAGCAGCACTTCATAAAAAACTGATTGAAGGCGGCATAGGCGGATTGACGCTCCACTGGATGCAGAGGGGGCACCAAATCCGGAATAGGACTGAGGAGCATCTCGCCGGTGCTGGTCTGAATTTTTTCGCGAGCCAGGGAAGGCCGGAAAGGAGTGTTGAGCACCTGATTGTTGAACGCTGCGTCAGTTAGATGCTTCGTTGAAATGTAGTTACAAACCAGAAAGCTAGCGGCCAGGGGCGCTGCGATGGCCGAGGCGGCAAGGATCGCGGGAACGCGAGCGAAGAGCTGCGAACGAAGCTTCCGGCTGCGAAGAAGACGCACACCTAACCCGGCGGCGGCGAGGCAGACGACAACCCAATAAAAGGCCCAGTGCAGCTTGGTCCCCAGTCCCAACCCGATCCCAACACCGGCCAGCAAGGCGTAACGCATTCGCTCGGTGTGTAGCCACTCAGCCGCGAAGAAGAGTCCCATCAGAAACGGAGTGGCCGCGAGAATCTCGTCATTTCCGGAGGCGGCTTGCGCGAGTACGCTGGGAGTCATCAAGCATACCCAGGCGGCAACCAAGCCGCCCGTCCGGGAAGCGCCCAGTGAGCCAGCCGCGCAATACACAGCCAGCCCGGCCAACAACCAAGTGAACGCCGAAATGAAGTTAAACGCCTGCGGTGGGAACTGGTAGATCGCTAGAAAAAGGTTCAGAAGCGTTCCGTTAAAAGGATAAAATGCCAGGCGCGGATCGGGTGGATGCCCGGGGTGCAAGAGATTCCCGTGCCCCAAATAGAAGAACGCACGACTGAGGCGATAGGTGCAGGTGTCCCAATTGTTCGGGACGTAGTGGATGCAGATCAGAAGAGTTGCAATGGCAGCGCCGGCCAGCAGCGCCGCGAGAACCAGCTTGAGCAACCGGTCGAAGCGCGGGGGGCTCTCCAAGCTGGTCCTATGTTCGCGTTGGTGGGGCAGAATATGCCGAAAATGAAGAACCAATTCCAGCCCGGCTGCGAGCGCCAGCGACACCGTAAAGTAGAGTCCTACTCGATCCAGCGCGGAGAAAACGGAAAGAATGAGCGCCGTAAAAACCAAATTGCACCAGGTTAGGAGGTAAGCAGAGCAGAGCCGATGCCCGGCGTTGCCAAATAGGCGGCCCGAGGTGCGCCAGGCAAGGCCGATGAGGATCAAGCAGTGAATAACCCCCAGAACGTGCGGGAATTGCATAGATGAACGTTCCCGGCCTTTCTAGCCCAGCATAAAGGCGAGCGAGCGCGTGCAAGCCCAGGGAAAAGCGCCTATATTGGCCAAAAGGTTGGACGTCTTGCTTCGGTCCGTCGGCATGTGCCCGGAAGTACGCATGTGTAGTTTCTGTTGTACTCCAATTCGTGACTCTTTTCAAATTACGCGATCCTCAGGTGCCGCCCAAGCGCGCCTAGCCGGGCTTTCTCCGCAGGCTCCAGACGCTGAGCAGCGATGGAGATGGTACGATGTAAAATCTCGACTCCGAATTCACCATGGGAACTGTCAAGAGCGCCGCTGCCGAGCGAATTGCGGTTCTTATCCCCTGTTACAATGAGGCGTTGACCATCGGGCAGGTTGTACGAGATTTCCGGCAGGAATTGCCCGATGCGACGGTATTTGTCTACGACAACAACTCCACCGACGGTACCGCCGCCATTGCCAGCGCGGCCGGAGCGCAGGTTTTTCGGGAGCGCCGGCAGGGCAAAGGCTATGTGATTCAATCCATGTTTCGGAACATTGATGCCGACATTTATGTCATGGTGGATGGCGATGGCACCTATCCGGCACACGCCGTCCATAAGATGATTGAGCCGTTGCACACCCGCGACGCGGACATGGTGATTGGCTCGCGTCTTCACGAATCGTCCTTGAGCGAATTCAAAACCATCAACCGGCTTGGAAACCAGATCTATTTGGGCGTGCTGAAGGTTCTGTTCGGTGTGCGGATCACGGACTTGCTGTCCGGTTACCGAAGCTTCAGCTGGCAATTGGTCAAGTCTCTGCCCCTGTCCCGAGGCGGCTTTCAAACCGAGGCGGAGATGACGATTAAGACGCTCGAACGCGGCTTTACCGTGATTGAAGTACCGGTCAATCTCGGCGCTCGTCCCTCCGGTAGTTCTTCCAAGATCCGGCTGGTCCACGACGGTTTTCTCATCATGGGCAGCATGTTCAGCCTGCTGCGGGACTACAAGCCGTTCACTTTCTTCGGCGCTCTGGGAAGTTTGGTGATGTTGTTGGCGCTGATTCCAGGGATCGTAGTTTTGCGGGACTACTTTAGTACCGGGCTAGTGCCGCACCTACCTTCGGCCATCCTGGCGGTGGGCTTGGTGATGTCGGGCTTGATTCTTCTGTTGACTGGCTTGATTCTCCACACCATCGCGCGCCGTTTCCAGGAATTGGACCAGAAGTTGCAAACCATGCTAGCGGAGATCCGCCGTGGCTAAAATGACTTTACAATCGCGCCTGGTGCCCAGAAGAGTGGACCTGCCCGATTCTGAGTACACGGTGCGGGATCAGCGGCGCATGCAAGCCGCTTCCCGTTATTTTGAGTGGCAGTTTGAACTGGCAAAGCCACACATCGGACAGCGCGTGCTGGAGGTTGGCTGCGGAGTCGGCAACGTCACCACTTTGCTCGAAGGCCTCGATCTCGTGGTGGGGATCGATATGGAGCCGGAATGCATCCGGGAGCGAATGCTCAGGTTTTCCGGACGGGCAAATATTTTTTCAGAGCTTCTCGACGTTCTAGACCCCCAGTTCCCCGAGTTGGCTAAATACGGCTTCGATTCGATCGTGTGTTTTAATGTTTTAGAGCACATCAGCGACGACCGGAAAGCCCTCGAGCACATGCTCTCGGTTCTACAACCGGGCGGAAAGCTCATTTTGATTATTCCCGCGTTTGAATCGCTTTACGGGCCCATCGATTCGAACTTAGGACACTTCCGCCGGTATTCCAAAGCCGGTATATCGGAACTCGCGAAATCGGTCGGATTTGAGGTAGCGGCCGCGCATTACATGAATTTCGTAGGCTTCTTCGGCTGGTGGCTGAACGCGCGCATTCTGCGGAAGACTGAACAATCGGAGCATCAGATTCGGATTTTTGATTCGTGGGTTGTGCCGGTCTCGTCCCGGCTTGAGGGTTTGGTGCATCCGCCCTGCGGGCAGTCCATCTTCGCGGTTCTTGACAAATGTCGATCTTGAAGTCTAGCGGCGATTCCCCGCGGTTATGTCTCCCCGTGCTCGACCGCTCAGCCGTATGATATGGTCTTCAGCTCGATAATCTTTCTCTGTTACTTCTTCCCTCTGTTCCTGATTTCATTTTACGCAACGGGACGCAGTAAGTACACAGTTCTGCTATTTAGTCTGCTGTTCTATGCCTGGGGAGAGCCTTTCTATGTTGCGCTGATGGTAGCTTCGATATTAGTAAACTATTGTATTGGCTGGGCAATTGAAGAGTCACGGGCGGCCGGAGACGATCGGCGCTGGCTGATTTGCGGTATTGCCTTTAACCTGGCGCCTCTAGTCTTTTTTAAATATACTCATTTTATTGGCTCTATTCTTACCGCTACGCTCCGAATCCCGGATCCCACAGCACGATTTGGTGAAATAGCATTACCGCTTGGGATTTCTTTCTATACATTCCATGCCATTTCCTATCTCGTAGATGTCTACCGGCGGGATGTGGCGGCTGAGCGGCGGCTGGTGGACCTGGCGGTTTATATCTCGATGTTTCCCCAGCTTATCGCTGGGCCAATCATTCGCTTTAAGAATATCGCTAAAGAACTGCATCAGCCCGTGGTGAGCTTCGAGCGGACCGCACAAGGCACGCGCTGGCTCCTGATTGGACTAGGTCAAAAAGTCTTGATCGCCAACGTATTGGCCGTCCCCGCCGATGCGATATTCAGCCTGCCACCGGAAAGATTGTCAGCGGTCGACGCGTGGATTGGGACCATTTGCTATACGCTGCAGATCTATTACGATTTTTGCGGGTATTCAACTATGGCGGTCGGCCTCGGATTAATGATTGGCCTGCAATTTCCTTGGAACTTCAATTACCCCTATTGGTCCACATCCGTCACTGAATTCTGGCGGCGCTGGCATATGACGCTTTCACAATGGTTTCGCGACTACGTCTATATTCCGCTGGGCGGAAATCGAGGGGCGCGATCGAAGACATATCTGAATCTCCTCATCGTCTTTCTGCTCTGTGGCATCTGGCACGGAGCTGGATGGACTTTCGTGGTCTGGGGCCTTCTGCATGGGGCATTCCTGATGTTCGAGAGGGCTGGCTTCGCCGAGACTCTCAAACGTATGCCGCTCGCTTTGTGCCGCGCTTACACTATGCTGGTTGTAATGCTCGGCTGGGTCCTATTCCGGTCTGGGACCTTTCACCAGGCACTGCAGCATGTTCGTGCGATGGCTGGATTGGGGGTGCCCTACGAATTTGGTCCACCGATTAGCCGCTTCTTACACAATGACGTCCTGATCGCCGGCACTGTGGCAATACTGGCGTCAGGCCCGTGGCTAGGTTCCACAATGACGGTCTTCGGCGAGCGCTTAGCATTTGGCCCACTTCGCGTTGTCAGCGTAGGAGTCCTGTTATCGGTCTTAGTTCTGTCGCTGATGAGCCTGGCTGGCGGCGCATATAATCCGTTCATCTACTTCCGGTTCTGAACGACAAAATGGCTTCTTAAAGATGGACTCGCTCAATCTAGGCCCGGCAATCCAGCCAGTCGAGGTTTCATCGGCGCCCAATCAGTCCGCACGCCGCGATTTCGGACAGATTCTCCTGGTTGTGCTGGTCGCGATTTGCCTGGTGCTGCCCGCAGCGATTGAGATCACCGGGTTGGGGAAGCCAGTGACAGAAAATCGCACATTGGCCCCAGCGCCCGGCTGGCCCGTCAGTCTGGCGGACTATCGCACATTTCCGCAGAGATTAACGGCATTCGTGAACGACCATTTTGGCCTTCGTAGCCAGCTTGTGCGCTGGAACTCTGAGCTTCGTCTCAAGCTTGGCACCAGCAGCTCGCCATCTGTTGCAGTTGGGCGAGACGGCTTTCTGTTCTACGCTTATCACGACGAAAGGTTGCTCGAGCAGCACACGGGCGAAGACGTCTTTGCCTCTGGCGATCTCGAACAATGGGTTAAGTCGGTGGTGGCCGAAAGGGATTGGCTAAAGCAAAGAGGAATCGCTTTTTACATACTTATCGCACCCGACAAAAGCACCATCTATCCCGAACTTCTTCCAGATTACCCACACCTGCCAGATACCACAACCCGCCTGGACCAGCTGGTGGCACGTTTGAAGACAGCGGAAGGGTTGGAATTCATCGATCCACGCGCGGCCTTGTGGCGTGCTAAGCAAACAGGCAGGCTGTACCAGCGTGCCGACAGTCATTGGGGGCCGCGAGGCGCGTTCATCGCTTACAACCAGCTAATGGAGCGGGTTGTTCGAACGTTTCCAAACGCTCATGCCGTTACCCTCGACGAATATACGTCGACGGTACTGCCACTCCGTGGCGACCTCGCGCTCCTTCTAAACCTTTACGACGATTTAATCTATCCCGAAGAACAGCTTCAGTGGAAAGCGCGTAGCCATGTGCTTTCAATCGATCAGCATCCGCCGCAACCGGATTGGGGCTGGCTGGTCAAGTTCATGCACACTGACCGGCCAGATAGTCCGCGCCTGGTGGTGTTTGGCGACTCATTTACTGACTACGTGTTGGGTCCGTTATTCCTCTACCAGACGTTTCGTGACCCGGTATACACGCACCATAGGGGCACTGGCCTGGATCATCACCTGATTGAAATCACTAACCCGGATTTGGTCATCCTCGAATTGGCGGAACGCTATCTGCGCCTTCCGTAGCAACGTGGCGGAAGCTAACGGGAGTAGAACTCGAATCGGAGCCATGAGCAGGAGACACCTTGGATCGAGGCTGATGACAAGCCCGCAAAGCGCCCGGCGGAAATAGTGGGCCGCCGCGTCACCATTCGAGCTGATGTAGCATCGCGTGAGTGGACATAAGCTAAAGACCCATCGTGCCACGTTTGTATACATCCGTTGAAGCACTACCTCATGGTCGCCGCAATCGGAGTGTGCAGGACGCTCAGCGGAATTTACAAATTCACCTACGACACTTCATCGGCGAGAAATGGCTGCATCAATCGGTGTACTCGCCATCTTTCATTGGAATCGGCGCTGCCGTCGCTTTGTGTCCCTGGATCCCCGCCTCCTGGATCAATCGGGCGACTGGCGGGCGTCGTTTCCACTTGCAAAACCCTGCGGGAGCGGCTGCGGCGCGCGTTGTATACTCCCTAAGATAAGGAACGAAATGAAACGAATCCTGTTGAGTGCTCTTTTGTTAAGCGGCTTCATGCTGGCCGTCGCCCAGGTGAAGAAGGAAGACCTGGCCACTAAGAACACCGCCAGCCCGGGAGCCGAAACCAGCGTAACCATCAACGGCAAGAACCTCTGGATCTACTACCACGCCCCCTCGGTCAGGGGTCGCCACATTTTCGGCGGCGACGGCGCGCACCAGCCGGATGGCACCGTTTGGCGTCTGGGCGCCGATTACGCTACTGTTCTGCACACCGATGCCGACCTCGACTTGAATGGCCTCGCCATTCCAAAGGGCGACTACACTCTTTACATCGACCTCGACAACGGCCAGTGGAAGCTGATCGTCAACAAAACCCTGTTGGCCGGCGCCCGCCACATCTGGGGCGTCGGGGTATCACCGGACGGCATTCGCGAGGGCGCCACTACCGATGATCCGGCCACCGAACTGGGCCGCGCTTCGCTCAGCATGGGCAAGCCGTCATCTCCGGTGGAAACCCTCAAGATCACGCTGTCGGGCGCCGGCGGCGCCAAGGGAAAACTGCTCGTCGAATGGGAGAACGTGACCGCGTTGGCTCCCTTTACCGTGATGTAACCGCCGGGATCAGCCCTCGACAGCAATTCGAATCGACCTCGCCGAAATGCAGATGGCCATGGATAGTTGGGGGGCGGCAATCGGGCAGCTATCTCAGGCACTCCGAATTGGCTTCAGCGATGCCGGCCGTATTTCTCGTGACTCGATACCCAGTCGGAGGAAGAGATCGCTCCGGCTAAGGAGATGTCGCCCGCCAAAGCGACCGCTCCAACGATTTCAGCCAAACGGTTCACCTTACCAGCGCCCGTAGCAGCCCAGGATTTCGAGGCATTCCCGCTGGGTGGCCAGGCCGGTACCTCCGCCGTGTGTCGCGACTATCAGAAAGGGAATGGTCAGCGAGATATATGTCACCAAATTCAAACTGCTCTCTCGGGTTGTGTTTACAACCACATTCCCTATGAATTCAAACGGGAAGATCCTGAAGCGCGTGGTGCGGGCCCAACTCAAGGCCGGGCGATTGTCGTGATGCAGCGCACAATTGCAAAAAGCCTTGACAGCAATTGCGCCTGGATCTATACTTTTTGTAGATGCTGCAATGCAGCAATTGTTAAAGAGGATGCCATGAAACAGAATACTAAATCAGAGCAACCTGAGGCTCCTGCACGGGCTGCCACTCCGGTGGCCATGTTTTCCGAATGGATACAACAGGGAACTGAGAATTATTTCGCCGCCCAGCGGATTCTATTAGATCTGGTGATGCAGCAAAACGCAATGGCCATGAACACGTTGCGTGAGCGATTCGCGGTGGAGCGTCCCGTAGCGGCGGCCAGCGAATTCGCCGGCGAAGGAGTGTCTAACTTTATTGCGGCGCAAAAGATTCTGCTTAATCTGGCTGAGCGGCAGAACGAGATTGTAATGAAAGGTGTGAAGGAAAGAGTAGGGGTCGCATCGCCGCCGCGATGACAGATCTGCTGCGCCGAGGAGTGGAGAACTACATCCACCTGCAAAAGCACTTCCTGAACGTGGCGGACAAACAGACCGAGGCCTGGGTGGAAGCGGCAAAAACCGGCAAGGCGTTTACCGGTAAGGGCATAACGGAACTGGCGCGCGAAGGTATGGAATACTTCGCAGAGACCCAGAAGAAATTCCTGGATGAAGTTGCCAAGGATACCGCCCGAGCAGCCGAACGCGCCAAACATGGCAATGCTGCCGAGAAGGAGGAGCCGGCTAAGCTTACCGAACTCGCTCGCGAGAGTACGGACGCCTTCATCGAAGCCCAAAAGAAACTGCTCGACACGGCCAGCAAGCAAGTGGACCTGAATCTCGAGGCGGTCCGAAAAGCGGCGGATGTCTATACGCCGCTGCCGGGCAAAGAACTCGCGGATATGGCGCGTCAGGGCGTGGAGAGTTTTGTTGCCGCTCAAAAGGCGCTACTGGACGTAATGACCAAGCCGAAGAATGAGGCGCCGCCTCCAGTAAAACACCACACCACTCACGTTCACGCGAACTGAAACAGAGCGTTTTCGATTTCGAACGAGGTAGCGTGGAACCAAGGCCCCCGCCGCGGGGTGTCCCGTGCCATGAATTCCTTATCTTCCTCGTATTCCTAGTCGCTTTACAAAATGAGTGATAGCAGTGTACAAAGGGATGGGCCACGAAAACGCCCAAACATAAATGCCGGAGAGACCGACTCAGCTTCGCGAGGATGATGCGGAAGCAGCAGTTCCCCTTTGGCAAGAGGCATTATTTGGCGTAGAGATCCTTTTGCTTCACGCCGCGCCTGCTTACTACGGAGTCGGCGTGCCGCGTGGTGACGGCTCTGGAGTTGTGATCATCCCAGGTTTTCTGGGGACCGACATGTATTTGATGGAGATGTATGCGTGGCTCCGGCGTATCGGCTACCAACCTTACTTCTCCGGTATCGGATTGAATGCCGAATGTCCCAACCTGTTGATCCGCCGTCATCTCGAAGAGACCATGAATCGGGCACGTCGCGAAACCGGCCGCCGTATCCATATTATCGGACACAGTTTGGGCGGCATTATCGCGAGATCCGTGGCTGGTCAGCGGCCAGACGACATTGCTTCGGTGATTACGCTGGGGTCTCCCTTTAGAGGCACGGTAGCGCATTCGCGCGTGTTGAAAGCGGCTGAGATTGTGCGAAAAGGTATTCAGCTTAAGCACGGTCAAGCAGTACTGCCGGATTGTTATACGGGTCGCTGCACCTGCCAGTTTCTGGACTCGCTGCGGCGCGACATACCGCCCGGCATTACCGAAACCGCGATTTACACCGTTTCGGATGGCGTGGTGGATTGGCGCTATTGCATCACCGAAGATCCGGCAGTAAACTTTGAAGTTCCCGGAACTCACATCGGCTTGGCGTTTAATCCGGCCGTGTATGACCTCATCGCACGGCGTCTTCGAGCTGCCCGTCCGCAATAAGCCAGATTGGCCCTTCGCCTGCACTCGCCTTAGGGCAAGTCTCTGACTTGCCGGCCTTTGAAAGGAACACTTATGAACAGCGCAGTCATAGCTGAATCGGCACGCATTTCGCGCGACCGCGCAAACGACTAGACGCATCAAATGGCGGCCGCGCGCCGGAAATTCATCTACGAACAAACTGGCGTGGAACTTTCACATGCCGCCCAGTATTCCTTCGATCCCTCGATACTTCCTGGCAACATCGAGCAGTTCATCGGGGTGGCACAAGTACCCATGGGTCTGGCAGGCCCCCTTCGCATCCAAGGTGAACACGCGCAAGGCGATTTTTATGTCCCGCTGGCCACCCGCGAAGGCAGCCTGGTGGCCAGCTACAATCGCGGGATGCGCCTGTTGACGGAGTGCGGCGGCGTAAAGAACACCGTGGTGGAGGAGAGCATGCAAAGGGCGCCCGTGTTCATTCTGAACGACGCCCTGGAAGCTAGAGATTTTGGCCATTGGGTGGTCCAGAATTTCGAAAAGCTCAAAGAAGCCGCGGAAGCCACCACGCACTCCGGGCACCTGATTAACATCGGCCAATACCAGATCGGCCCGTTGCGGTACCTGCGTTTCAACTATACAACTGGGGATGCAGCCGGCCAGAACATGACCGGCAAAGCCACTTATGCGGCTTGCGAATGGGTCAAGCAGAACTATCCCGGCGATCTCAAATACATTTTGTCGGGGGGCATCGATACTGATAAGAAGCATTCACACATCAATATGCTTTTGACGCGCGGCAAGCGCGTGGAGGCCGAAGCAGTGATCCGCAAGGATCTGTTCAAAAGTCTGATGGGCGTGGATACCAAGGAGCTCTTCTGGTCGCGCCAGGTACAGACCGCAGGAGCTCTACTGGCCGGATCGTCGAGCATCGCCGCGCATGCCGCGAACGGGCTGACGGCGCTGTTCATCGCGACCGGTCAGGATGTGGCCAACATCGCCGAATCCCAGGCCGCCATCAGCTACTCGCAGCTTTTGGACAATGGCGATTACTATTGGTCCATTACGCTCACTTCGCTGATCGTCGCCACGTATGGCGGCGGCACGGGCCTGGCGACGCAGAAACAATGCCTCGAAATGCTGGGCTGTTACGGCGACGGCAAAGCTAACAAGCTCGCCGAGATCTGCGCGGCGGTGGTGCTGGCGGGTGAAACGTCGCTCGCGGGCGCGGTCCTCAATGGCGATTGGGTACAGGCCCACGAAAATCTGGGCCGCAACAGACCGCAAAAGAACTGAAAGGCACCGGCTCCCTTACGGTCGCGGTTCGGTAACGATCGATTGTAGTCGACCGGTGCTTTGAATTCCTTCACCAATTCCGAGCGAGGCGGTTGCTGGGATAATCTAAAACACATGCCGAACACCCAAAACCAAGGCGTCAAAATCTATTGGGATGAGCAAGGCCAGGGCGCGCCGATTCTGCTGATCATGGGGCTCGGCTATCCCTCTCAGATGTGGTACCGCACGCGCCCACTTCTAGCGGAACGCTACCGCACTATTGCACTAGATAATCGCGGCGTGGGGCGCAGCGATATGCCGCCCGGGCCCTATCCGATCCTGGTGATGGCGGAAGACGCAGCCGCTGTATTAGACGCGGCGGCAGTGGATAGCGCGCACGTCTACGGCGTATCCATGGGCGGTATGATCGCTCAGGAGTTTGCGCTGCAGTTTCCCCATCGGGCGCGCTCGTTGATTTTAGGTTGCACCGCTGCGGGAGGGCCGACAGCAGTCCGCGCTGAACCGGAAGTGACACAGCTTCTGATGTCACGAGGGCAAATGACCCCTACAGAAGCTGCGGAAGCAGCCGTCCCGTTTATCTACGACAGTGGGACGCCGCGCGCGCGAATCGATGAGGACTTGGCTGCCCGCAAGGATTGGCTGGCGCGTCCGGAAGCCTACATCAACCAGCTGATGGGGATACTGGCTTGGGAGGCTTACAGCCGGCTGGACCGGATCAACGTGCCCACTTTAGTAATTCACGGCGAGGCGGACCGATTAGTTCCGCCGGCCAATGGAAAATTGATCGCCGCGCGCATTCCCGGCGCGAAGCTGGTGCTGATTCCTAACGCAGGCCACATCTTTTCGACTGATCAGCCGGATGCGGCTCACCAGCCAGTGCTGGAGTTTCTGGCAGCGCAAAACATCAACTGATGCAGATTCCGCCGTCCACTGGAATCACCACGCCGTTTACGTATGCGCCCGCGCGCGACGCCAGATAAATGGCGACTCCAGCCATGTCGGACGAATTGCCGATTCTCCGCAGCGGACACGTGCTTTCGATCTGCTTCTGATAATGCTCCAGCATCCATTTGGTCATTTGGCTGGGGAACGGCCCCGGCGCGATGGCATTCACGGTGACGTTCTTGCCTGCCAATTTCACCGCCAGGTCCCGCGTCATATGATGCACGGCAGCTTTGCTGGCCGGGTACGCGTAGGTTTCGAGAAACGGCGCCTTGATTCCGTCGATGGAGCCGACATTGATCACGCGCGCGGGATCGTCCGGTGTACCGGCCTTCTGGAGCATCGGCAGAAGTTCGCGGGTGAGGAAAAAAGTGGATTTCACGTTGGTGTCGATCACTTTGTCCCATCCCGATTCCGTGTACTCCGCAATGGGCGCGAACCAAACCGCACCGGCGTTATTAACGAGAATATGCAGCCGCTCCTCGCCGGCACCGATGCGCTGCGCCAAGCGTTTACATCCGTCGAGCGTGGAGACATCGGCGGGAACTGAAACGCATTCGCCGGCTTTCGACAGCTCGGCTGCGGCCGCGTCGCAAACTTCCTTCTTGCGGGATGAAATATAGACTTTCGCTCCCGACTCCAGGAATCCCCGTGCAATCATCAGCCCAATGCCGCGCGATCCACCAGTGATCAGCGCGGTCTTGCCTTTGATCGAGAAAAGCGATTCTACGTGGATGGCTTCGTTGGGCTCCATACTCCTCCGAGCATTCAGCTTACTTCTTCTTGCCGGACTTGCGCTTGGAGCTCGCGGCTTTCAGTTGTTTCTCCAGCTCCTCCAGCCGGCGCCGCAGTTCGTCGATTTCCTTCGGCTCTTCGGGTTTGGGTGCTGTGGGCGCGGAAGGCGCGGCTGCCGCCCACGGGAAGATCGGAACCGAACCTGGCGCCGCGCTACCCAGAAACGGATTGCTGCGCCACAAATTCATGACTGCTTCCACCGGATTCGTGGCCGCGTGCTGCACCTCCTGAAACCGCGTCTGCAGCGATTCGCTGACTTTTTGATAAGCTTCCATGGCGTTTTTCAGATACCATTCCAGAAACTGGTGCCGCGCCGAGTCGCTGGCCAGCACCAGTTGCCGCAGCAACTCCAAAGGTAGCCCCAATTCGCGTCCCTTGGTCTCTTCCACGATGATTTGAGTTAAAACAGTTCGTGTGAGATCCTCATTCGTCTTGGCGTCCACCACCTGCACTTCGCCGCCCTTGCGGACCATTTCGGCCACCTCCTCCAAGTTTATGTAACGGCTGTTGGTGGTGTCGTAAAGGCGGCGATTTTCGTACTTCTTAATAATGATTTTGGGTGGTTGACTCATAAATGTAATCCTAGTATACTCGATCATATGCTGCAATGCAGCAAGGAGGGATTGGGTCAAAAATGTCGAGTACCGGCGCAGGTTCCTGGTCACTATTTGCCGAAACGGTCCGCCAGGGCGTGGACACATTCGCAACCATGCAGAAAATGTTTCTGGATGTTGCGGCGCAACAGAATACGATGTTACTGCGTTTCGTCCAGCAAAGCCTAGGCAACGGCGTCACACCGGAGGTAATCAACTTAGCTGGAAAAACCACGCACACATTTCTCCAATCACAGATGATGCTGCTGGATCTCGCTGTCCAGCAAACCCAGCTGGGCCTTGGATTGTTAAAGGGAATGAGTGGCAATTCGGCCAGTTCACTCAATACCGAGTTCTGGGACATGTTGGAGCAGGGCGCTATGGCCTTTGCAGCCGCGCAGAAGAGGCTGTTGGAATATGCCGGCCAACAAGCCGATGCCATGGTGCAGGCCGGCCGGGATGGCAGCTCGGCGATTCCCAATCCGCTTGCACAGATGGCGGGTCTGGCGCAACAGGCTGCACAAGCGCTGGCGCCAAAAGAATTCCTGGATCTGCTGGCCAAGGCCCAACAAGACATCGAGCGGCTATTCAAGGAACCGGCCATTGGCGATCAAGGCCAACATTTTCTGAACCTGGCGCGGCAAAGTTTCCAGAATTACATGGACCTGCAGCTTAAACTCACCGAGCAAGCCGCGCGTCTGATGGACGAGTGGGCTAGCGCCTGGCAAGCCGGCGCCGCATGGCAGCCGTCCGTAACATTTGAGGATCTCGCGCGGAAAGGCGTGGAAGCGTTCGCCAAAACGCAGAGTGAGATTCAGGGATTCGCGTTCCGATCGTCAGGAGCAAACTGGAGCTAAACACATGGCAACCACACCCAGAACGTATCCATGGGCGTCTCAATTCGGTCCCAGCGCGGTGACTTTCCGGCTGATGCGCGCCGATGACAAGGAGCTTTTCAAGACTTTTATCCGCTCGCTGCCGCCCGAGGACAATTTCTACCTGCTGGTGGATGTGCAAAAAGACTCCGCCATAGACAATTGGATGCATGGTATTGAATCCGGAGCGACGCTCAGCGTGATCGCGGTAGAGAACAACCAGATTGCGGGTTACTGTAATCTCCACACCAACGAAACTCAATGGATCCGGCATGTCGGCGAAATCCGCATGAGCGTTTCTCCAGCATTTCGCGGCCGCGGCCTGGGCCAGACGCTGGCCAACGAGGTTTTCGCCATCGCCCGCGCGCGCGGCTTGCAGAAGATATGGGCGCGCATGGCTGCCAGCCAGAAAGCCGCTCAAAGTGTTTTCGAAAGCCTGGGATTCCACGCCGAGGCGCTGCTGGCCGACTTCGTCAAGAATGCCAACGGACGCACCGAGGATCTGGTGATCATGTCTTACGACGTGACTGGGTTTGTGAACTAGGTTCGCTCGAAAGGAGAGTCCCGGTATGACCTCACCTGCATTAAGCCCACGCATGACGGCCGACGATGCTGCGTTTCTATATCTCGAGCGCAAGGAAATGCCGCTGCACATCGGGAGTGTCTCGGTATTTGAAGCGCCGCTGCCATTTGAACGCTTCGTTCAGCAGATCGATTCCAAACTTCACCTGATTCCGCGCTATCGGCAGCGCGTGGTCCCGGCGCCCTTCAATATCGGGCATCCCAGCTGGGAGGACGATCCGCATTTCGATATCCGCAATCACATTTTTCAACTGACTCTCGATCCCCCCGGCGATGAAAACGCTTTGCAGGCTCTGTCGGGCAAGCGGTTCAGCCGGATGATGGACCGTAACAAGCCGCTGTGGGAGATTTTTCTGATCGACGGTTTGGCGGACGGCCGCGCCGCCATGCTCGCAAAAGTGCATCACGCCATGGAGGACGGAGTCTCGGGCGTCGGCTTAATGGGAATCATGATGGACACGTCGCGCGAGATGCAGCCGCTGGCCGAAAAGCCTGGTTTCGCTCCGCCGCCGCTGCCCGATCCAACGCAGCTTTACTTCAATGCGCTGGCCCACACTTTTCAGCAGGGCCTGGAACGCATGTTCACCTTGCAGCAGGACTACCTCAGCTTGTTGAAGAGCATGTCGTCGGCGGAGAGCGTGCAAGCCATCGCCGAAGTGGCGCCGCTGCTCGCGGAACTCGCGCTGCCGGCCGATCGCCTGCCCTTCAACCAGCCGTGCTCGGGAGAACGCCGCATAACATGGAAGGAGTTTTCGTTCGCCGACGCACGCGGCATTCGAGCCACGCTGGGCGGCACGGTGAACGATGTGGCGCTGACGGTGCTGACCGGCGCCGTGAGCCGGTATGTGAAGATGTGCGGCCAGCACGTGGCGCGCAAGTCCTGTCGTTTTATGGTTCCGGTAAGTGTTCGGCGCGAGGAGCAGCGTGGGGATCTCGGCAACCAAGTGTCGGCGCTGCTGGTGAACGTGCCGTTAGATATTGACGATCCCGCCGAGCGATTGAAGCTGGTGAACAAGCGAACCGACATGCTGAAGAATGCCAAGCTGGCCGACATGCTGCGCGTCGTCACCAATGCCGGCGGACTGGCACCCGCGCCGCTTCAGGCGCTGGTGATGGCGCTGCCATTTATCAGTCTGCCCGCGCCTGTGTTCAACATGGTTTCCACCAACGTGCCTGGTCCGCAAATTCCTTTGTATGCAGGCGGCCAGGAGATGCTGCATTATTTTCCGCATGTGCCGGTGGGTAACGATCTGGGGATGGGCTGTGCGATCCAAAGCTACAACCAGAAGATCGTGTTCGGGATCACATCCGATTCTGCAGCCGCTCCCGAGGCGCACCACATGCGGGAATTTCTTTACGAATCCTTCGACGAGTTGCGCCGCGCCGCCGGATTGCCGGAAACGTCGCAGCATGTCACCCCGGCGCCGAAGAGGCGCGAAACGCGCGCTGAGCAGCTAGTCCAAGAGAAGCCCCTCACCGCAACCTCTGTTTAGTAAAAATAATTCGCAGCGGTCTGCCCCCCGTCTGCAACAGCCCTCGTCAGTGACTCCGCCAGGTCGAAGAGTATTGGCGACCACGATCTGTCCATCCTCGGGTCTGGCAGGCGTCCATCCAATTCGATGACGATTACAGTAATGTTGGAAATCGCTTAGTTGTGCGATCCAGGTACTCGCGCCGCACCGTTCCCATCAACCGTTCGACAAAGAGATGCGAAAGCGGCAGCTTTGTCTCCTTGGAAGTTCGGGTGGAAAAGTACGGTGTTCTGTTCGTAGCCTTGGGGGCAACTCGTTGCATGACGGCGGTAGATGATCAACGCCTGCGAAGAGTGTCCACAAAAGTGTACACACGGGAATCGAGCGCCAATTAACCTAATTCATTATCAGTATGTTACTGGCGGAAGCTAGTGGGAGTCGAACCCACCTGCGACACGGAGTGCCCCACGCTGGTTTTGAAGACCAGGCCCAGCACCGGCCAAGACTAGCTTCCTCGGTGATTCTAGCACCTGGGACGTCTTCAGCTGGTCGCCGACGCTCCCGCCCCCGTTCCCTCCAGGCCCAGATCAGCGGCACGCTGCTGCATGGCGTGGACACAGAATTCGATGTGTTCATCCAGATCGATATTCAGTCCCGCCGCGCCATTCGTGATATCGTCGCGGCTCACCGTCCGAGCGAACGCTTTGTCCTTGAGCTTTTTCCGCACCGACTTGGTCTCCACTTCGTGGATGCTGCGGCCAGGCTTCACATAGCTACAGGCGGTCAGGAAGCCCGCCATTTCATCGCACGCAAACAGTGTTTTTTCGAGCAGGGTCTCGCGTGGCACGCCGGTGAAATCCGCATGCGATAGGATGGCCCGCCGAATCTCCGCGTCCACGCCGCGCTCCGCCAGGATTGGCTCGCCCTTGGTCGGGTGATCGGGAAGTTGAGGGTGAATTTCCCAATCGAAGTCATGCAGCAGCGCCGTTACGGACCACTTAGTTTCGTCTTCGTTGAATTTTCGCGCGTAGGCAGTAACGCAGGCTTCCACCGCCAACGCATGGCGGCGCAGACTATCGGACTTAGTGAATTCGCAAAGAATGCTCCAGGCTTGTTCTCGATCCATTGCGACCATGGTAGCGAACAAATGGTAGCGAATAAATGGTAGCGAACAGTAGGGAAGCGTGTTAGGACTTGTTAAACTTGTGGTTGAAGTGCAACGTTTCTACTTCGACCACAACGCCACCACGCC
>DASYNU010000055.1:0-51686 GCA_036008345.1 Bryobacteraceae bacterium | reverse complement strand
GCGGACCCTTTATTTGCACGGACAACCTTCCTCATGACGATAACAAAGAATATTGTGGTTTGCAGCCACTGATTCCATACGGCTGATCCGAGGGCCTTGAGCGAAGATTACTGGCTTCGCGAGCAGAGCCGCGGCTGTTGGGATTTTATCGATCAGTTATTCGCCCGTCCTGCGTCCCGCCTTGCTCGAATCCGCACCTCAAAGAGGCTCTCGCAGGTCGGGGACAGTCGGGGACCTGCGCCACCTGGGCATGTCAGTGATTGGGTCTGCACAGTCGTTTTCTTTCCGGGTCATGCGCTTCGATCCGCACGCCGATACAAAATCTCGGCGACGTTGCGCACATACTGCTCGTCGCTCAGTTGCTCGATGGCTTCCGGGGGAAACTCCACCAACGACCGGAAGTGATCCGCCAGACCGGCGAACAATTGCAACCGGGCTTGGGGCTCCAGCTCATCGCGCCGGAGCAACGCCTCCAGCGCCACCGCGGCGGCTTGTGGAGACGTTCGCTGGCGCAGGCGCGCTGCCAAGTGGCGATATTCCAGAAGCGAATTGAACTTTACACCCAACAGTTGTTCCAGATTCGGTTGGGCCGTTTCCCGATTCCGCACCACGATAGTGTTGGCCGCAAGATCTCCCAGGCGCTGGAATCGCCGGCTGAGGACGCAAGCAGTTCCGCCCACCAGATACAAGCCGGGCAAAAGATCGATGAAGCGCAGCAGGTTGCGCACTACCACTTGGCTGAACTCGAGGCGCAACGCCTGTGCATCCATCACTCGCAGCTTCAGAACCCGCTTGCCTACTGTTTGGCCACGCCAGTACCATTCGCACGCGATTCCGTAGCCGATGGAAATGACGAAGTAGGCAATTACATAAGTCGCATCCGCGAGGCCGGCATTGATCTTCCCCAGCAGCCCGACAAATTCATGCAGCAGGCTGGTAGCGGCCACGATGCAAGCGGCATCTACGCCCCAGGCCAGAAAGCGGCTAACGGGCCCGGCTAGAGGAAGCGAAAACACGATCCCTTCCGGAGTGCGAAGCAGCAAAGTGTTGGTTCGCGCGTATCTCATTTCGTTCTCTTGTCGGCAGCTGCGCCCGATCTCGCGAGAAACAGCGTGAGCACGACAAGCTCCGTGGCGCCGAATGAGATTTTAAGGGCGTACGGGATCACCGGCTGGTGATATTGCGAGAGGAAGGATTCCACCAGGCCCGCCCATATCAGCAAAACGCCGGCGCCAAAAATGATGGTGGTTAAATCGGGCGCTATCTCGCGTAATCGCTGGCGGCGCGGCTTGCGGCTGCCCCATCCGATCAGCGCGCTGGCCAGCAAGAATCCGGCCTGCCCGCCTAGCAAAATGGCCGGGATCTCGATTGCGCCGTGCGGAAGCAGCCATCCCAACAAGAATCGAGCTTGCCCGGCGTACACATAATCCACCGCGACCGCTCCCAGGATCACCCCGTTATAGAAAAGCGTGATGGTGGTTCCCGCGCCCCAGGTAATACCGAGCGCCATGGTGAAGATTGCCACTTGTGTGTTGTGCGTCATTAACTGGGCGGCGAAAGTACTCTTGCGTCCGGCCAGCCGGTCTTCCTTTGAAGATTCTTCCTGGCGAACGCGCTCCGATGGATCGTCCCTCAATCCCGGAAAGGGCATGATTACCTGCTTCGCTTCGGGATCGATGCGAATTGCGACGCCGCCGAACACGCAGCCCGCGATAGTTACTGCCAGCGCCAGCCAGAACGGTCCCAGATGCCTGCGGAACGTCTGTGGGAACTTCTCCACGAACCAACGCCATGGATTTAATCGCGGCTGTTTCTCGCGCGTCTCGTGAATTTCGCTATACGCGCGTGCGACTAATCCTTCGAGATACCGCCGGATCTCCGGCTCGCTGGCAAACGTTTCGATCTTGGCCAGGTCGGCTGAGGCACGCTCATACAGTTCATGAAACTTCAGCAACTCCGTAAGTTGTATGCGCTGATGGGGATTTCGATCGATGCGGTCGAGCGTGGCTTCAAGCTCCGTCCAATGCCTGCGCTCCTCCGCGAGAAATCGGGTGAGGTCGAGGATCATAGAAGCTGCCGCTGCTTGAAGTCAATGTAGAGCGAAGCGAGTTGAGGGCCGAGGGTGTCGGCATCCAGCAGTGAGAATCGAACGCCTTGGCTGGATAGGACGCGGCCCAGCTTCCGCAATTTGTTCCACTGCAGATGGCCGGCCAGCTCGCGATATACATCGTCGAGGCCGGCAACTTCAGGGCCATCGAAGAGCGGTTGCGAGCCCATGGGCTTTGCCATGCCGACGAGTATGAGATGCTGCCGCAGCAGAGGCACATTGCGCAAGAAGGCTTCAGCCACAATAGGATCGTCCAGCTCGGTGAGAAAAATCAGCAGGGCGCGGCGTCGTAACCGCAGACGCAGCAAGCTGACCAGCTCATCAAAATCCGGCGCGACCAAGCGCGGCTGCAAGGTGTATAAAGCATCGCGGCACGCGCCGTAGTGAGCCTTGCCATTTCTCGCGCGGACGAAGCCGTGGACGCGGTCGCTGAATGTGATCAGCCCAAACAAATCGCCTTGTTTTTCAGCAGCCAGCGCCAGCAGCAATGAAGCTGTAATGTTGCGCTCAAGAATAGTTGCGTCCGGATGGTCCGCGATAGGGCGCGCGCTCAGCCTGGAGGCATCCAAAATGATGTAAACTTCCTGCGTTCTCTCAATTTGGAAAACGCGCGTGATGGGGCGGCCGTGGCGCGCGGTGGCTTTCCAATCGATCTCATCGAAACCGTCGCCGGCGGCGTATTCGCGGAGTTTTTCGAACTCTCGCCCTTTCCCGATCTGGCGCTGGCCATGGACGCCCAAGCGGCCGCGCTTGAAAAACGCCGGAGATTTCTTGCGCTCCGCGGCCAAGTTTGGATAGACCCGGATTTCCAATTGCAGGGGCAATGTTCTTCGCGCCGCCCACAGACCCAGCGTGGACGCGCGTTCCACGGTGCAGCGTTCGATGGTGTATTGGCCGCGCTGGTGGGGCGTGCAGGTCCAAGTGAGGCGGGAGAATTCAGTTCCTGCGGGCAGGACCGTGGATAGCTCTTCATCCTGCGCTGCGATTTCGGTAGGAAGCGGCAGGCCGATGCGTAGCTGGATTTGCTTTTGGCCGAGGTTGCGAAGGGTTAGTTCGACCTGGCCTTCGCGATCCTTCCACAGACGCACGATATTCGCCGGGCGAGCTTCTATTCCAGCTAATCGGCGAGGCGCTGCGGCGGCGTCGAAGAACGCGACCACGGCCAGCGCGGTGATGAGTCCGTAGCCGAGCGCGGCGAATCCGGGCAGGACGGCGAGCAGGGCCGCCGGAGCCACGACGGCGCCGATCAGGACCAATAATCTTGAGCTGGGCACGATCATATTCGCGATCATCCGCGTTCATCCGCGTTCATCCGCGGCCGAAATCGGGGAATGAGTATCCTGTCACCGCATTATTTATCTGGGGACCGGGACTTCTCCCAGGATTTTGTTCACTACTTCGCGTTCGTCCAGGCCTTCGATCTCAAACTCCGGGCGGACAATCAGCCGATGCTCCAGGACGGGCGGCGCCATCGCGCGAATATCGTCCGGTGTCACGAAATCACGGCCTTCAATCGCCGCATGCGCGCGGCTGGCCAGCAGCAAAGCTTGCGTGGCGCGTGGACCGGCGCCCACCAAAACACTTTCATGCGTGCGAGTTTTACGTACTACATCTACCAGGTAGGCGATCAGTTCCTCACGCACCAGCACATGGTTCAGGCACTGCTTCAATTCGGCCAGTTCTTCATTTTGAATGCATGCCTCGACCGATGGCAGGGTTTGTTCCGGTGAATCGGTGCCTAGCATTCTCCCGGCGAGCGCGAGTTCGTCGGCGCGCTCCGGCGATCGCATGACGATCTTGAACATGAACCGGTCCTTCTGTGCTTCGGGCAGCGGATAGGTCCCTTCATATTCGATGGGATTCTGAGTGGCGAATACGGTGAAGTTGGCCGGTAGCGGATAGGTCTGGCGGTCAATGGTGACTACGCGCTCCTGCATGGCCTGCAGCAGCGCCGACTGCGTTTTCGCCGGGGCGCGATTGATTTCATCCGCCAGCAGAAAGCTGGTGAAGACGGGACCCTTCACGAGCGTGAATTCGTTTCGCTGGAGGTTGAAGACGTTAGTTCCGGTGATGTCGGCGGGCATGAGATCCGGCGTAAATTGGATGCGCGTGAATTCGCAACCCAACACGCGTGCCAGCGTTCGTGCCAATAACGTCTTGGCGATGCCGGGCACGCCTTCGATGAGTGCGTGGTGCCCAGTGAAGATCACGATCAGCGCTTGATCCACTACGTCATTCTGGCCGATGATCACCTTGTGAACTTCGCGCCGGACGCGTTCCAGCACGGGCATCAATCTTTCCAGGTTCGCGTTCATCGATCGCTCCGCTCTGCTAAGATCCGCGATACTTTGCGGTAGGTCTCCACGGCGTCGTTCTCACGGCGAGCTAAAGCGCGAATTCGCCCGATTTTCATTTCGGAATAAAACTTGGCGCCGTGCCGCGAACTCTCCCACTCATCGAGACAGGTTTTCATCAGCACGTTGGCGGGGACATTTCGCCGCAGCAGATTCGCTAGGCCGGAATTAACGTCCTTCGCCGCTACGCTATCGTCGCCGGCGCCGGATTCCGGACGCGGAGGAAGAAGGCTGGTGGAGTTTTTCCAAATAAAAAGCCCAAGCATAATCACGAGAACGACGGCGAACGGTTCCAGATGATATTTGCGCGCCAGCGTGACAATACCTCCGCTTTCGGTCAAGCCCAGATGATGTTCGTCAAAGATGATTTGGCGATTCGAGCCCAGCGCCCAAGCGATTTCAGTTATGTCGCGTTCGCCGGCTAGAGCTTCGTTGCTCCACGGATAACAACTGGCCAACAACACGATTCTTCCCGTTCCGAAGGGCCGCTCCAAGCGATGCACAACCTTGCCGCCGTCACGGAAGTAGAGCGCGGTCAGCTTGGGAGTGTCGCCAGGGTCATCCTCTGCCTGTTGCGCCGGCCGCGTGATGTAGCCGAAGTGAATGCCCCAACGTTTTTCGATGGCTGGGGCTTCGTGCGGTTTCTTGTCAGCAGGTTCCTCCCGTACCCGGGCAACCGGACGCATCGCGATGACTACGCGCGCCCCACCGCGCGCCAGCGCCTCGTATTCTTTGAGCTGGTCTTCGGGCGTAGCCTCAAACAGGAATGGATTCTCTCCCAAAAACAATACGGTGCCTTTTCGTTTTGGAACATTCTTTAGATCAACATAGCTGCGAGCGGGGTAGATCTCCGGAATCCGCTGCAGGCTCTCGTAGAGAGCTTTTGTCCCTAGCGGATCGGCCCGCAGAGACGAATACTGGGGATAGATATCGCCGGCGGTGAAGCGCAGCTCATAGAGTTTCCAGAGGCCGAACAGGAAAGCTCCAGCGCCGCCGGCCGTCAAGATCGCAAGGCCTTTATTGGAGCGCACAAGTCCTCATCTTTGCCAAGTTGCTTTCGAATTGTTCCAGTATGCCGCGATCCACGTGGTATTGACCATACCAGGTTCGCTCAAACACACCCATGTTTTGTGCGAACACTTCCATTAACTCCGGCGTGTCGCGGGTTTTGCGGCGAAGCTCGCGGGCGTAATCCTGATTCGACTTGCCGCGTTGGATGGAAATCAGCGAGCGCTCCGCGAGGTGGGCGAGCGAAGCCAGATAGAACGCACGCAGGGCCAGGCGGAATTCCTGCCGCGCCATCAAGTCGCGCGCAAGCTGCAGCCACTGATCCAGGGGTTGCTGGTCGGCTTGGACGTCCGAGTCGTTCAATTCAACCGCAGGAACAGCTACCGGTATGGCTGCGGCGGCGCGCACCTGTTTTCTGGATCGCAAGATTCGCCAAAGCAGCCAGCCGAGCAGCATCGCGACCGCAACCAGAAGCGTGTACAGTAGCGCACGCAACTTGCCGGTATCCGGGCCCGCATTGTTCCCGCCCAAGCCCGGCAGCATCGACTTCAGCTTTTGGCCCAGCCAATTAATGAATCGATCCACCCAGCGGCCGACTTGCCGCGCACCGCGGGCGGTTGCATCCAGGAAGGCTTGCGTCACTCGGATGAACCAATTGGCATTACTGTCAAGGGGACGCAGCGGCCGCGGCAGGCGCCAGGTGAATTCCGGCTGATGAATTACATCGTCGATTGCGTGATTCAGTTGTTCGATGGAAACCGCAGCAGGAGGCGTGGAGGGGGGTTGCGCGGCCAGAAGAGTTGGTAGCAAAAGCAAAAGCATCCCAGGCAGGAAAGCCTGTGCCACGCGCAAATCTTCGCCGGTTTTTATCGATTCAGAATAGAAGTACCGTAGCAGGTACACTGCTTTCGCTAGTGGATTTGTCACCAGATACGTGAGACAGGCGGTAACTGCGAAAAAAGTCGTATTCATGATGGCCGGGCCACTGCGCGTGAATACGTTCTCTACTCCAAGCAGCAATTTCGCCAGATACGGCGCGATCAAGATAGCTGATCCGATGTTTATAAAGACCACCACCTCCAGCATCGCGAGAATCGCGAGCAGCGTCCAATTTTGTGTCTGCCAAACCAGCGCCTGTTTGCGGGCGGCACCGACTTTTCCATCCGGCACGGCCATCAAATTCTGATAGAACGCATATGTGGTGGCGAAGGGCAGCAGCGCCAATAAGGCCACAGGCAGCGCCACGAATTTGGTCGGCTGCATTGCGACCTGTAGAAATCCAACGCGGCGTGACTCTTTCGACCACGCGAACGGCAGGGAAACACCCGAAAGTTCGGCATGCAAACTGCGGACAAACAGCGCCTGCCAATACATCATCCACGAAAAGAGCAACGCGAGGCCGAGCGCAGCGGGCGCGCAATGATCGTAGGCGAACGAGCTGTGGCTCATATCCGCCCAAAAGAACAGGAAGCCAAGAACAAAGGGCAATGAGCCCGCGTAGTATGCCGCCAGTGCGGATGCCGGCGCGCGGCGTAGCAGATACACGGCCTCTTCGTAGAGTTCGATTGCGCCTTTGGACGGGCGCTTCATCGCTCACTCCAGATGGTGCCGTCATGCACGGCTGAAGGAATCAGCAGCAGCGTGCGGCCGAGAGCGTAGAAAAATAGCCACGCCATCAGCAGGCCGGCTACCGGGAGCAAGCCGCGCAGCAGACGTCGAAAGGCGCCGGTCCGGACAGTTTCACTCGCAATGAGCTTCTTCAGGCATTCCGCACAGAGGACCCGATCGTCGTGTTCGGTGACACACTCGCGGCAGAAATAGCGCAGGCAGATGGGACAGCGCGAGGCAGCTTCCCGAAACTCATGATGGAAGCAACGTTCGAGGATCATCCGCCGTTTCCCAGCTCGATCGGGGGCGGAGTATGCACTGCTTGCTGATGACGCCACATGAGGATGAGGCCGACGCAACCGAGCGCCAAGAAGCCGATCACATCCACCAACCCGTATATCTTCAACGCCGGATCCTCCAGGATCATCGCCTGACTCGTAGCTCTCGGTCCCAGGTGCACTGCTATATAAATGCTAACCGCGAAGTTCACCAGCCCGCTGGCAATGTAGAACGCCAAGGTAACGTGAACCAGCCGGCGAACACCTAATGGAAGGTCGCTGTTGCGTTGTTGAATCGCCCCTAAAATTAAGAGCAGGAGAATTGTAGTGCCGACAACGGTGGCGACAACACCCAGAGGAATGGACGTGAAGCCCTTTATGGAGGTGGCGCCGACGGCCCCACGGACCAACATCAGGGAGAACGCGATCCAGTGGACTTGGCCGCTCGAATGGCGAATCGCAGGCTTCGGCGCGGAAACACGAGCGGCGCGCGCGTCGACAGCACCCGACGCTAACACCTCGGCGCTTACGCTGCCTTGCGCCTTCTCAATTTCCGCTTTTAACAGCGTCACAGCTTTGCCGGCATCCGACTGACGCCGTAAGGAGGGGAGCATCTCAGTGCTGATCGAGGTTTGCAGATAGCAGGCGCAATTTTTCCTCAGCCTGGCCGCAACCGAGAGCGCGATGAGGGAAACCAGCCAGGATATGGCTGCCCACGCCGGACGCTGCCAGAACCCCAGGATGATGACCCCAACAATCACAGCGAGCAAGATGTAGCAGATCGGCGTCAAGAAATCCGGAAGTTCGGTAACGACGACAGCCTGGATGTCCGCGAAATAAAATCGCCGGTAGCTCTCTGAAAACGGGTTCCGCCGGACGCTCAACAAATGGTCCGCGCCCATCCATAAAGAATCGCGGACGAAAATTCCTGAGCGCCCGTGGAGCTTCCGATACTGGGGTTGGGTTGTCATCGCCGCCGGTAAATGAGAAATAACACCAACCATATCCAGGCGCCAATTTCAAGGGTTGCGAGCAATGCTGCGATGTAGAAACGAATCTTGGTCCGCGGCAAGATGCTGGAAGGTGCGTGCCAGTAGCGAACCACGACGTACCAGGTGACGGGCGCCGTAATAATCGTCGGCCAGACGATCAGCGCGGGAAAAGTCGCCAAAATAAGCGCCAGATTGTCGTAGAGCTTGCGGCTGGGGTCCAATTGAGCGAGTTGGCCTTTTTCGCTGCTGGCCTGGATGCAGCGCGGGCACCAGTTCTGGCCCAGAAATTCCACCTGGCACAACGCGCACAGGAACCGGCCGCAGCGATCGCAGGGAACCACGGCGCGCTTAAGAGGATGATAGAAGCAACTGGATTCGCCGGCTTCGAGCACGGGCGTTCCCCTCGATGCGGCCGCGGGCTTCGGGAAAAATGCCGGGAATATCAACGCTTGAAGCGGAGCGCGGCAGGATGCGCAAAAGGCATGCTCGCGATTCCAGTCCGCCGGTGGGATTGGCGTATGGCAGCGGGAGCATGCGAGATGTTCCGGCGCGAGCGGCATGGAAGGCTATTTTTTGATCACGCGCGTATCGCAAATGCGATCGTGCAGGGCGCGTTTCTCGTCGTCAAACCCCGCCATGATGTATCCGATGCACATCATGAAACCGCTCAGAAGCTTCGCGAAGTGACGGCCCATGGAGCGGCCATACGTCAATTTGCCGCCGTCACTCATCACAACGCGCAGGCCGCACGCCATTTTCCCAAGTGTAGCGGCATAGCGGCCAATCATCAATGTTTCGTATACCGCCGCAAAGAGCAGTGTCGAGAGCCAGACCACTCCTTCGAGTTCCAACAACTGCAAGAGGCCCGCCGGAGAGCGTCCAATATTGGCCCAATCCACTGGAAACAGCATCAGCAGGATGGCGAAGAGGACCACGATCACGACGGAAAAAATAAGGCTATCCACCAGGACTGCGAGATAGCGAATCCAAAATCCGGCATACTGTACAGCTCCACCCGGACGAATTCCTTCACGCAACTTCTGAGTGAAGAGCGGCTTGCACTCGGCGCACACTAGCGAGTTCCCGAATGCCACCAGGTCATCGGGGGCGTAGGGGCGTCCGCATTCTGAACAGAATTTCGTTTCTCCGGCCGCGGCCTCGAATGCGGGCGCCTGCGCCACGGGCCGAATGGTCCGGTAGGGCTGCCAGTTTGGCATTCCGGAGCGCCAGACCAGCGTCTCCTCATGGATTATCCCGGCTGCCACCAGCCCTTCAAAGGAAGCGTCGTCGATTGGTCCGATCTGTTTTCCCGCGTCCCCGTAGTACCAATCCATAAAACCGTTTTCTCGTTTCTCGTTTTCTCGTTTATGGTTTGTTGTTGGTGATCCATTGGATGGCTGCGTCTAAAGCTGGATCTTTGCCGGACAATAGTGCCTCGCGGGTGACTGGCGCTTCGACATCCGGTGTTACGCCAAGGCCCTCCAGTGGTTGCCCACCTTCGGAGATGTAATTGGCGATGGCATACTGGAAGCCGTCGCCATTCGGCAACATTTCTAAGACGGACGGCAATGCGGCGGCGGCGGTACGGGTGCCGAAAACGCGCGCGCGTCCCAGATCCTTCAAGCCTCCTGCGAGGATCTCCGATGTAGACGCTGAAGCGCCGTCCACCAGAATCGCAAGTGGGCCTGGAAAAGTGTACACGCGTGGATTCACCACGAATTTCAGCGTAGTATCGCGCATATATAAAGTGCCCAGCCGCTGGCCGGGTTTATCGATGAACCAACCCGCCATCCCCATGGCCATGGCTCCGATGCCGCCCGGATTACCGCGCAGGTCGATGATGAACCCCCGGCATGTTTTGCAACCCTCGACGGCTTCGCCGAACCGATCCATCACGTGCGCGGGGTCAAGAAACATGTTGAATTTCACATAGCCGATGCTGCCGTTCGCGAGCTTCGAAGAATCGAACCAGACGTGCATCGGATACAAGTATCCGAATTGGGACAATGCGCCCTTGGGCTTTCCCTGGATGAGCGATTTGGTTACGCGCTGATTGCGGCCATCTCGAAAGTCGACGGAAATTGATTCGCCGGCCGGGCCATCCAAGCGCGAGAGGATGGCCCGGGACAGCTCCATTTCGCGCATAGTAGATTGTGCGTAGGTCTCGTTGAGCTTTTCCACGACTGGGGCGAGATCCAGGGGGCCAATCTTCAGGATTTCCCAACCCGGCTGGACGCCTTGTTGCGCGGCCGGCGATCCGGGTTCTACTGAGGTGACCAGCACCTGGGAACCGGCCACGCGCACGTCCAGGCCGGTGGTGATTTCGCCCTTCGCGCTGGAGCCATTGAGATCGGAATAAAGATCGCCGGGTATGATGGCGAAGTGCGTCTCATGCAGGCGGCCCAGCATGTCATTCAAAACGGCGCGAGCAGCATCCATGCTGGAAGCCTTCTCGATGGCCGGCCGCAGTTCGTCGTGCACGGCTTGCCAATCCAGACCGGCCGGCTTGGCTTGCCAATGCTTGTCGCGAACGGCGGCGAAGACGTATTCGAAGGAATCGATATTGAGCTTGCGCTGGTTGACGCTAAGCTGGTTGGGAGCTACCGAGGCTGCGACCTGCGCAAATGCGAGCGAAACGGCTTCGAGAGTCGCAACCGCGAGCCAGCCTGCGCGGATCATTCCTTCGCGAGGACCTTCGCGCCCAGCGCGCCGCCCAGCACCGGCAGCGCCGTGAGAATAACGAACAGCATGAGGACCGAGAACGCCAGCCCACCGGCTAGCGTTGCTGGATTGTTGAGCGCTTGTGTCAACTGCTCGGTGCGGGCATCGTTGGGTGGCAGTTGGCTGCGGAAGAATTTCACCAGCCCACCTTCGTTCGAGATCGCCACCATGGCCACAGTGAAGAGAATGGTGACAAACATGAAAGAGAAGACGCCGGTGATCCAACCCATGCGCGCGCCGCTGCGGATGCTAAGCATTTGGCCGGTGCGCCGAGTGTAGGCGAAAACGGCAAGAAATCCGGCGGCGATGAAAGCCAGCAGAAGGCGCAGAAATGGAAACGGCAGCGGGAACATGAACAGCAGAACGGCCGTCAACGCTGCCAAGAATCCAATGCGCACGGCAATCCTGTTGTGGAAAGTGATTTCGAGCGGTGTCTGAGCCTGAACAGGCTGGGTAGGGAGCGGAGGAGGCACTTCGGCGGGGGTTTCTTCGGCGAAGCCCGGGTAATCGTACTGCGGCTTTCCGCACTTGTGGCAGAACCGGGCATCGGGCGGCAACTGCGCGCCGCAGGTACAAAAATCAGGCACGACTCTAGTTTGACATACGCCTGAACGTGGAGTTTTTCGAGCATTCATTCCGAGCCGCGACTGGGAGGGGCGTTGCCACCAGGGGTATGGTTTAGAAAGGCACCGGCTCCCTCAGAAGCTGTGAAAAAATCGGCAACGGCACCGACTCCCTCACGGTCGCGGTTCGGTAACACTCTCTGAACATGAGACTTTCTTTCTGAGCCGCGAGCGTAAGCGACCGGTGCTTTTGATTTTTTCACAGCTCCTCACGGTCGCGGTTCGGTTTTTGGGCAAGAAAAGTATTGACTCGTCCGGCCGTTGTATACTAAGATTACTGAGTAAGACAACTGATTATGGCTCGTCAAGATTCATTGCAGGGTTCGCTTCCGGTGCTGGTGCTGAAGATCCTGTCGCGGCGGGGACCGCTGCACGGCTACGGCATCACGGCACATATTGAAGGCATCTCGGACGAAATACTGCGCGTGGAAGAAGGCTCGCTTTATCCGGCGCTGCATAGGATGGAGGAAGCGGGCTGGATCAGAGCCAAGTGGCTGACCACCGAAAACAAGCGCCGGGCGCGCGTTTATGAGATCACCGCGGCTGGGTGCAAACAACTGGAAGAACAGGAGTCGCGCTGGCGCGAGGTAACTGCGGCTGTCGCGCACGTTCTAGGGAGGGCGTAATGTCGTGGCTTTCACGTCTGACGAACGTATTTCAGAGCAGCCGGCTGGATCGCGATCTGGAAGCCGAGCTGGAATTTCACATTGAAGCGCGGACCGATGAGCTGATCGCAAAGGGCCTGCCCCCGGAAGATGCGGCGCGCGAAGCCCGGCGGCATTTTGGCAATCGGCTACTGCTGCGCGAGACAAGCCGTGAGGTAAAGCTGATCTCGTGGCTGGAATCAGTATTTCAAGATGTACGCTTCGGGCTGCGGATGCTGCTGAAGAATCGTGCCGTCACAGCGGCGGCGGTGTTGTCTTTGTCGCTCGCGATTGGTGCGTGTACCGGGGCGTTTTCGTTGATCGACGCATTGATCTTACGACCGCTGCCAGTGCCGGATCCGGGTCGACTCGTTTTCTGCTCTTATCCCACGTTCGGCCCGTCGCTCATCGAAAACACTTACACCAACGCCGCCCTGTTTGACCGTTTCGAGCGATCGTCAGACGGGAAGGTGGAACTCTTCGGGATCAGCTATCCTGGACCGCTTCAGCCGATCACGCTCGACGACTCAGGCGGAGAGGGAGAGAACGTCCGATCGCAGAGGATATCCGGCGACGGGTTCCGTATCCTCGGTATCCAACCGGCGATCGGCCGTGTGCTGACTGCGTCCGACGACGGCCGCAGCGTCGCAGTGCTCAACTACAGTTTCTGGGCCCGGCGCTTCGGATCCAGCCCGGCAGTTCTCGGCCACTGGTTCGAGTTCCACGGCAAGCAGTTCCAGATCGTCGGCGTCGCCCGGAGGGGATTCGACGGCCTGATTCCAGGCTATCGAATGGACCTGTGGTTTCCGAATATAAACGCGACGGCATCTCAAGATCCCTCTTCGGATTGGGATCAGGTTTGGGGACGTTTGAAACCGGGTGTTCGATCTGAGCAGGCCAGGCAAGCCCTTCAGGTCGCGTTTACGAATTATCGCCGCGATCACACTGACGAGTTCATTCGCGCGGGTGGACCTCCGGATCAATTGCCGAAGTACAAGAACGCACAGCTGGTTCTGAGCGAAGGGGCGAGTGGCAGTGACTCCATGATTCGTATGGATTTCGAACGGCCACTGTGGATACTGGCCGCGGTGGTTGCACTGGTTCTGTTAATCGCGTGTTCCAACATCGCAAATTTGCTGGTGGCTCGCGCTGCCGCACGGGAACGTGAGATGGCATTGCGGATCTCGATTGGGGCTGGCCGCGCGAGGCTGGTGCAGCAACTGCTCATAGAGAGCGTCCTTATGTCGGGCGTGGCTTGCATTCTGGGATTAGCCATTGCCGCTGCCACGGCGCCCTCCATCGTCAACTTACTTTCGCCCTCCGATTTTCCTGCCTACCTCGACCTTCAGATCGGGTGGCGCATGCTTGGGTTCGTCGCCTTCATCGGAATCGCGACAACTCTTCTGTTCGGGCTGGCACCTGCCCTGCGCGGTTCAGCCGTTTCTCCCCATGAGGCGTTGAAGACGGGCGGCGCAAAACAGTCCAGCAAGATCGGCTTGCTGCGGGCTCTGTTAGCCTCCCAGGTCGGCTTCAGCTTCGTCGTTCTGTTCCTCGGAGGTCTGCTCCTCCTCTCCTTCCAGAAGCTCACGAGCGTTGATCTGGGGTTCTCAAAGGACCGCGTTGTGCTTCTTGATATTCGAATGCAGAACCAGGCCAGGAATGATCAAACATATCTTGTCGCTTTACAACTACTCGACCGCGTGCGTCAGATTCCCACAGTGCAAGCCGCGGGCATGTCTCTTCAGGGCCTGATGGGAGGGGATTACGCTTGGGTGATGCGGCCTGGAATTCGCTTTCCAGGCCACCAACTGGAATCCGTTAAGCCCCGCTATCTACCGGTCTCGACGGGGTTCCTAGAGACCATGCAAATCCGTCTGGCTGACGGCCGCGATCTCACGGCGCGCGATATGGCGCCGGGATCGACTGCGGTAGTGGTCAACCAGGCATTTGTGCGCCAGTATCTTCCGGGCGAGAATCCACTGGGCGTACGGTTCGAAAAGTTCGATGACGATCCACGTCCTGCCGCCCAAGAAATCGTTGGAGTAGTCCAGGATGCGAAGTACAATAATCTGCGCGAAGCGACCGCTCCAACCGTCTACGGACCATGGGGTCAGCCGGACGGCGTCATGGAAGTGCGCACGGCAGGCAATCCCATGGCTGTCGCACCTCGAATACGGCAAGCGATCAATGACTCTAGTGCCGGACTGCACGTCAACAGCGTGACGTTGCAGTCGACACGGATCAACAACACACTCCTGCGCGAACGCCTGCTGGCGCTACTCGCCGGATTCTTTGCGATCGTCGCTGTTGTACTGGCCGCGATCGGATTGTACGGCGTCCTCAGCTACTCGGTTGTCCGACGGACCAAGGAAATTGGCATCCGCGTGGCGCTTGGCGCGCGCCAGTTGGGAGTGGTTCGTCTGGTTGTCTCGGATGTCATGCTGGTAATCGCGATTGGGCTCGGGATCGGAATCGCGGGAGGATTTGTGCTGGGCCGATTTGTCGCGTCGCTGTTATTCGAGGTGAAGCCGTCCGATTTCTGGAGCCTCGCGCTTCCGCTTGCGTGCTTTCTAGCGGCCTCTGCACTGGCCGCGCTGCCGCCCGCATTCCGCGCCGCGCATGTGGATCCGATCGTCGCGTTACGCGAGGAATAGCATCTACCCCAGCAATGGAATCAGTTTCTTGCGGCCTGCCATCGCGGCCACATCAAGCGGCGTGCGGCCATGTCTGTCGCGGCGTTTCAAATCGCCACCCGCATCGAGGACCGCCCGAAGCATCCGTTCGTTGCCTCGCGAGGCCGCTTGATGGACCGCCGTCCATCCCTGATCATCGGGGACATTGGGGCTGGCGCCTTGGCCGAGCAGCCACAGCATCGGCTGAATCTGCCCCCAGCGGATCAAATCATTCAACAACGGCTTTCCATTGCTAAGCGCTCCATCCGCGACGGCGCCGTGGGTCAGGGCCAGTTCCGCGAAATCCAAGCGCGCGTTCCAAAGAGCGGGCACCAGGGCTTCGGTGGGATCGGCGCCACGCTCCAGCAACAGTTGGAAGATGTCTTTGTTCTTCGCGGACGCCGCAAAGTATGCAGCGTCTATTTCGTGGTTCCAGGATTTGGTGCGGACGCGCAGATCCGCTCCGGCATCCAGAAGCAACCGAGCGATCTCGAAAAGCTTCGCACCCGGATATCGCGAACCGGCTGCACATTGCAGCGCCGTCAGCCCGCCCGAAGCGCGATCATTGGCGAAATCCGGACGTTTGGCTAGCGTTTTCTCCAGCAGCTTTCGATCGCCTAGCGCGGCGGCTGCGAATCCATCTGCCTTGGCGCCCGCTTTTTGTAGCCGCTTCACGTACTCAGGTTCACCGACGAAGGCCGCGATGATTATGGTCCGCGCCGGCGGCCAGGCGCCCAGCTGCTCTGGATCGGCGCCGTGATCGAGCAGCCAGTCGAGACACTTGAGCCTTTCAGGCGACGGCTTGCCGGCTGCGGCGTGAGGATCTTCTTGAAGCAGAGCGTGGAGGGGCCGATAGCCGCGCCAGATTCCGTTCAGGCCGGCGCCGTTCTTGTGGAGTAGCGCTAGGGCTTTTGTGAAGGCCAAGCGGGCCGCTTCGACTACGGCTCGATTTGACAAGCCGGACGCTTGTCTTACGGCGGCGGACACTTCTGCGAGTTTTTTCGAGCGGATAGCTTCTATTAAGAGGTCAGCCACTACAGCTATGTTACGAAGCGGTCGGCCAAGCGGTGGCTCGTGCGGTGTTAGACCAGTCACGAAAAGCAGCGCATGGCGCTGCTCCACAGGCTGCGAAAAGATCAGACGGCGTCCGAAATGCTGGCGAAGTTGAAGTCTGTGGCCAAGATGGCTGGCGCCAAGGATGATCCAGCTTCCGCGCCTTGGGTTCGCACCGGGGCAGCCAACATCTTGGTGTTCTGCATCACGCGGACCGGACTCTCGTTCCAGCGGAAGTTCATCACCGGATCCGTTACTTTACCTTTTTCTACCAGGAAAACGCCGTCGCGCGTCAGTCCCGTCACTTGCATGGTTTGCGGTTGCAGAACGCGCATGTACCAAAGGCGCGTCACCAGCAGAGCTTTGTCGGCTGACTTGATGAGATCGTCAAGCGTGTTATGCTGGCCGTCCAGGATCAGGTTGGACGGAAACGGCGTGGGCTTCTTGCCAGCTTTTTCGGCCCAAAAACGATCGTAGAAAAGATTCTTGACGACTCCGTTTTCAATCCACGCGATTTTCTCGTTAGGAAGCAGCGATCCACTCCAGGGAGTGGCGGCGAGCTTGGGATTGAACGGGTCGTTGCGCAGAGTAATATGTTCAGGAAACAGTTTTTCGCCGAGCAGTGTTTGGCCGGGCTTGTCGGCTTTCTTGCTGAGGAAGGATTGCCCTTGCTCGGCATCGCGCGCGCCGAAGCTGAAACCCAGGTATCCGATCAAGTCACTGACTGCGGCGGGTTCCAGAATCACAGTGTACTTCCCGGGTTCCAGGCGCTTCTTGCTATCGCCGCGGACGCATTTCTCGACGGAGACCCGCGCCGCATCTTGGCCGTTGAGATCGTTGATGGAGGTGGAGATCTGAGTGGCCCAGCCGGAGCTGGTACCGCCCGCGTTGCGCATGGTGTTGGTGAGGTTGGAATCGGTGTATTGGTGAAATCCAAAGAGACCGGCTTTGTTGGCCACGGCGATCCAGTTGGCGGAACGCTGCGCGAACCCAGCGGTGGTGAGCTTTGCGCCGCGCGCACCGTCGATCACTGCTTTGACATGGCCGATGAGGGCATCGCCGCGTGAATTTCCAGTGGCCGTGTCGAAATTCGGAAGCTCTGGATATTTCTGTGGGCCGAGCGGCGGCATGTATTCGGGGTCCGGCTGCGAAATCCGGGCCAAGCGCTCGGCTAATTCTACGCCGTTGCGCAGCGCCTCATCGCTCCATTCGCTGACATTGGTGCTTCCGGTGCGTTTGTCGTCGGTGGTGGATTCGATGCTTACGCTTTGATCCAGGCTGTAACCGGAAGTGGTGATACCGTTGTTGGCAAAGCGGATGAAGACGGTTTCCGAAGCATTGATATTCACACTGCAGCCGGGCAGCTTCGCGTAGCGCAGGATCTTGTCGGCGAGATTTTTGGCGTCCTGTTTGGTCAGCATGGTCGGCTCCTGTTAGTCCGTTACCAGGACGTTGATTTGACGGAAGCGCGCAGGCGCGCATCCATGGCTCATCGCATTAATCTGGGTCGGCTCACCTTTGCCGTCGTTGAACAGGCCGTACTGCTGCCAGTAAGCGCGGCCGGCGATGGCGTCGCAGGCCTGCCAGAAATCGGGCGTGCGCGCCTGATAAGCTACGCGAGAAATCATGCCGCGTTTCTTGCCGCCTTTGATTTCCCAGAACGCGTCGCCGCCAAATTGGAAGTTGTAACGCTGCTGATCGATGGAATAGCTTCCGGTGCCTTCAATCAGGACGCCGTCGTCAACACCGGCGATCAGGTCGTCAGCGGTAGCGTCGCTCTCCGATGGCGCGAGCCAAACGTTGGGCATGCGCTGGAACGGCACGCTGGACCAAGAGTCGGCATAGCAACATCCGCGCGATTCAGCCTCGCCGATCAGATGCGCCTGATCGCGGATGGTCTGATAGTGTTTGAAGATGCCTTTTTCGATGATGGGGAATTTCATAGTTTTGACGCCATCGTCGTCATATTTCACGGTGGACATTCCAAATTCGGTGGTTCGGTCGCCGAAGAAGTTCACCACGTCGCTGCCCACGCGGAACTTGCCCATTTTGTCAGTGGTGAGAAAACTGGTGCCGGCGTAGTTGGCTTCATAGCCGAGTGCCCGGTCGAGTTCGGTGGAGTGTCCGATGGATTCGTGAATGGTCAGGCAGAGATGGCTGGGAAGCAGCACCAGGTCCTTCTTGCCCGCCGTGACGGGCGGAGCCGACAGATGTTCCACCACTTCGTCGGCAATGCGGCGAGCGTTCTCGCCGATGTTACTCATCAGTACGTATTCCCAACCACGCGCTTGCGGAGCGACCTGATAGGAACGGTCGCGCGAAATACCCTTTTGGGAATCGACGGCGTTGGCATTCAGAAATGGATTCGATTGGATAATGAGCTGTTGAATTGACGAACCTTCCGTGGACGCGAAGTATTTATCTTCGGAGTGGAAGAAAAGTCCACCGAACGCGCTGAATACTTTCGGATTCTTCTTGACCGTCCGGGTGGCGCTGTGCAGCAGTTCCAGCTTTTCATCTACGGCTACCTCGAACGGATCCTTTTCAAAAGGCGACGTCCAGCGATCGACGTAACCTTTTGTGGGGGCAAGTTCCACAGGCTGAGCCTGCAGTACGGAGTTGGCCTTCGCCACCGTTACAGCTTCGCGCGTGATGCGGGCGATCTCGGCGGGCGTAACCAAGGGCGATGCGGCGAATCCCCACTGGCCCTTGGCAATGACGCGGACGCCGAATCCGAAACTGGTGCCATCGTTGACGAAAGGAACTTCGTCGGTTTTCGATCCGCCGCGTTCCGGTGACAGGCGATACCCCGAAAACTGATTGCGATAACGGTTGATGCGGATATCGCAGTAGGTAGCGCCTTGTTTCTTGGCTTCCGCGAGCGCGATGGCGCCCAGTTTTTCAAGCTCGGGATTCGGCTTGGTGGAGTCAACGTCTGGTGAGCCGAAGAGTTCGTCGGCGAAGAGCAGCGACGCGGCCGTGGTGGTGGAACCGGCTAAGAAAGCGCGGCGATGGAAACGGCGGGTGGGGTCCAGAAGTTTCATTTTGATTACCCTCTACGTTACCAACATCACAGACGGGAGGAAGTGGTAAAGGTTTGATAAAAATGTTTGGGCTGAGAAAGGCACCGACTCCCTTACGGTCGCGGTTCGGCTCCACAACCGAACCGCGAGCGTAAGCGACCGGTCATGCCTAAAACGAGAAGCGGATACCCAGTTGGGCGGCGAAGGGGATGCCCACCGTAGTTCCGGGCCCAAAGAAATCGCCGAGGGCGCCAGCCGGCACCAGCAACTGTTTCGGATTGGTGATGGGCTGCGTATTGGTACAAGCTGCGTTGAGGCAAAACGCGGTGGCATTCGCCAGATTGTTGACCGGCACAGGCTCGGCGGCAATATTCGTAACGTAGTTGGCGCCGGGATTGTTGCGGTTGAAGATATTGAAGAATTCGATGAAAGCCGTGACTTTCCAGCCGTCCGCGAAAGTAAATGGCCGGCTGACGCGCAGATCGGTTTGGATATACGGAGTGCCGCGGAATTGATCGAGCGTGGTCTGGACTCCGTTCACTACGGCGCGATCGTCCAGCGTGTCGCCAAATCCATTGACGTCCAGCGGTGTGGTAAGCGTGATCGGCCGTCCGCTTTCGGCCTGGCTCAGTGCGGTGACGTCGAAGCCGCCGGGCAGATGCAGCGTTCCAGCCAGAACGAAGCGATGCGTAACATCTTCGCCCGAAGGTCCGAAATCGCCGGGGCCGAAAGCGTGCATTGGATTGCAGACGCCGTCGACATAATCGAACAGTTCGCCCAGCACGCAGCCCCAGGTGTCCGCGCGCGACAGCGTGTAATTCATGATTAATGTGAAGCGATGCAGGTTCCCTTGCAGGTGGAGCGACATGCCATCGTAGCGGGAACGATTGTCAGAACGAAACACGGTGATGTTTGGAACATTAGCCTGTTGTGCTGCGACGGTGTCCGCGAAAAGCGGCGAGAAGAGCGTGTAGCCTGCTTCATATTCATAGCGCGCGTAGCTATGTACCCCGGCCTCATGCGTGAATTCGGCGCTGGCCATCCAGTGCGAACTGAAGGAATGCTGGATGCCGGCGGTGGCATGCAGCGCATACGGAGTTTTGTAAGCCGGATCGATCAACGCACCAGCGCCACCATTCGACGCCCCCGGGAGACATCCCGGATCGCGGACCTTGGCGCAAATTCCGGGTGGTTGGTTCACAGCTTCGAACGCAGTGACCCAGCCGTTCTGCGCAAGATCGTTATAGAACATCCCGAAACCCGCGCGCAGCCCCGTGTTTCTGGATTCTCCCAGTGCGTAGGCGATGCCCAAGCGCGGCGCGAATGCCAGCCGGTAATCATGCGGAGCTCCCCAATTTTCGGAGAATGGAACCTGCAGCGCCCGCAACGTCTGAAGCGCGGGATTAGCGATCTGCGACTGGCCGGATGCGGTGAAGAGTCCGAAGCTTGTATCGTAGCGAAGACCGTAATTAATGGTCAGGCGTGGTGTCACGCGCCAGGAATCCTGCGCATAAAATCCCAGCCGTTGGACGTTTTGCGAAAAGCTGCCGTCACCGGTGGGCGTGCTGGAGCAGGTTGTTCCATTCGTCACGGCCAGCGTGGCTGTGGGAGTACAGGCTAGATCCACGGCGAATTGCGCGGGATTGTTCGCGTAGAAGGTAGGATCTTGGGCGAAGATCGTGAGATTTTCCGCGTTCGAGGGAAGCGCCCCGCTCAGGACCGGTTCATGGATGAAATCCACTCCGAAGCTCGGCGAGTGGCGGCTGGAACTGTGCGTGACGTTGTAGCGGGCCTGATATTTTTCCTGATTGCGCAGGATGGGGAACGCCGTGATTGGTGTTACGAACTGGTTATCGCCGAAGGTCTCGAAACCGGAGATGGTCTGCGATGTCGAGCTAAAAGGAAAAGCCAGCGCGAAGCCGAGGTTGGAGTTGCGCGCTTCCGTGAGATGCAGATAGCTGAGGCCCAGCGTGAGAGACCCCAGCCAGTTGGGGCTGAAGATGTACTGTTGGCCGAGCACGGCATTGAAATAGTTGTTGTGCGACGTTGCGCCGGTGGAAGGCAGCGTGGCCTGCTGTATGAGGGCATTGCCGGTGACATAGTTGTCCACGCTGGTCCGCAGGAACCAGGTTGAGTTTGCCGATTGCGCCCAGTCGAATCGCAGCGATCCATTGTAGTCGCGGAACGGAATCCGGACAATGTTCGGTACAGGAATTGATCTGATCCCCGGGATCAGACCTTGCGATGCCAGCGAAGCCAAGGCGTTAAATTCCGACAGACTGGCCGGACTGTAGGCGATGCTGGCGTTCTCGTGAACGTTTTCAAAGGAAGCGAAAAACCAAAGCTTGTCTTTTATGATCGGCCCTCCGAGGGTCCCGATGTAATTTTGCTTGGAGAATGGCTGCTTGGGCAGCGGCGCGGGATTCTCGATCGGGTAGCGCGCATCGAGAGCGGCGGCGCGTTCGTAGAAAGCCGCTCCGCCGTGCCACTGGTTGGTTCCGCTCTTGGTTGTGATCTCGACGGACCCGCCCACGGTGCGTCCGGTATCCGCGTTCTGTTGCGAAGTTTGGACGGCGAATTCCTGAATCGCATCCGGGGAAAAATTCTGCAGGAAGCCGCCGATGTAATCATCGGAGTTGTCCATGCCATCCACAGACAGCACGTCGTTCAAGCCGGAGCTGCCGCCGAAGGAAACAGCGGTGATGCGCGCCTTGGTGGGATCGGATGGCTCCACCGGTTCGGTGCCGGGCACCAGATACGCGATGTTGGCGAAACTGCGTTCGGCGAGCGGTATCGTTGTCAGATCCCGCGCTGTCACCACGCCGCCGTTCACCGCGCTGGTGGTATCCATTGGCTGCGCGGTAATGGAAGAGGGCGTGCCGGAGACGTTGACCTGTTGTTGGGAGGGCGCGGGATTCATGACCACGGCGATATCGCGCGCAGTGCTGACGCTGACCGTTACTGTTGAACTGGCATCCGCAAAGCCGGAGGCGTGCACGGTCACGTGATAATTGCCGGGTGCGAGATCGGCGAAGCGAAATTCTCCTCGGCTGTCGCTTTTCGTGCGGCGCTCGATCGAAGACTCGCTAGCTTGGATGATGATGGCAGCCGAGGCGATGCGTCCGGTGCTGGAATCGCTGACGGTGCCGATGAGGCTTCCGTGGAAATCCTGCGACAGACTCGGGCATATTGCAACGGAGAGCGTCAAGAGGAGTGCGTAATAAGGCGCGGGCTGGGGACGGGAACGCATGGGCGTGAACCCCACAGGCTAGCGCAGGAGTGTGCTTACTACCAGGGATCGTAGTTCGGTTGGGCAGGCAACCTGCCCAGCGGTTTCAGCGCATACTGAGAAATTGAACACCGCGCGGACCCCATTCGTCGTCGCATCCTGCTACTTGGCCCTCGTGCTGGCGCTTTGGCTCCCATTTAATCCGCAGAGCGGCCTGCCCTACGAAACTGGATTCGTGTACACCAGTGAAATTTCCACCTGGTGGAACGGATTTGTGCACGGCGCCGATCATCTGCGATTTTATACCAGCCTCTTTTATCAGGTCGCCTATCTCATGGGCGATTTGTCAGGATTCGCCGGCAGCTTCGTTCCTTATCAAATTACCTATGCTGCGCTGTGGTGGGCGCGCGGATTTCTGCTCTTCTTGATCGGACGGCGTCTGGCGCCTGGCCACGATTTGTTCTGGTACCAGGCGGGCGCCTTCGTTCTGGTTCATTCTTCCGACAGCGCCACCGGATGGGCCGGCCTCTTGAACCAATCCGGCTACACATTCTGGATGCCTCTCGCGTTTTATGCGCTGGTAATCGCTTTCCAACAATCGGAGCGCCGGCGTGCAGACATTGCGCTGGTTCTGTCCATTTTCTTCGAACACTTGTCGCTGTGGAGCTATGAGAGTCAACTACTGATCATTCTGATAGCGCCGCTTCTGCTGCTACGGATGTATCCACGCCCATGGCGAAGTCCGTTGGCCATCGCAGCAGCCTGGTATGTTCTGCCGGTCATCTATATTGCGGCGACCATTCGAAAATATGCCCGCTCTGCTGGGCACACCTATCAAGAGTCGGTTCTGCGAAAAGTCTGGTCCGCAGGTTCCATCCTGAGCGACTGGCTGTTCAACATTTCGGCCAGTTTGAGTTTTTGGAATTGGCCGCGTCCCGAGCCGGCCTATGCAAGCACCAGCCAAATGGCGCCTCCGGCGATGCTGGCAGTGTTCGTGTTTCTGGTTGGAATCGGACTGCTTGTTTGGACTTCCCGCAGTTGGGTCTCTAATCGGCGTACGCTCTGGACTGTGATGCTGACCGGCCTGTTACTGCTGGCGTTGAGTTTTCCCGCTTATCTGATTCTCGAATCCGCCAGAAGCCTTTGGCGCACACAGATTCTGTCGGGCTTCGGCGCAGCACTGGTTTTGGCGGCGGCCATCGGCCTGGCTGCCAGTTACGCTCAGCGCAATTGGATCCGCTTCAGCGCAGTTGCGCTTCTCGGCGGGTTGGTGGTGGGTTACGGGAGTTTTTCGGCGGTGAAGAAAAGCGCCTTTCATCGATGGGTCTGGGAACGGCAACGTTCGGCGATGGCCCAAGTTCTTAGTCTTGCGCCGCGGCTGAAGGACGGAACCTTGGTGATTCTGACGGACGTCCCGAAAGACGATGACCCGTTTCTCGGCGATGAGATGTGGTTCGACATGGCTCTTCGTCTAGCTTATCCGGGGACGCGATTAGTGGGGATCTATTTTTACCAGGACGGCTCGCCGGCTTTGGGCAAGGCTGCGATGGGACGCGCCGACACCATGTTGGTCCTCGATTACCAACCGCAGGGCCGTTTGTCCGTCGCACGAAGCCTGCCCAGCTTTTTGCGCGTGGAGGGAACTTATAATCCTGAAGCGCGAATGGAATCTGGAAGCCCATCTCCGCGAGCTGTGCGGCGTTATAGATCTAACGTCGATTTGCTTTTCGCTCCGCGCTAACTGGCAGCGCGAATGCAACGTACGCGCCACGGATCTTTGTTCGCGTTGCTTTCGTAAGTCCCACCTGCGCGGACGCGCAGAAAACGACGAATTCGCGGCCGTCCACGGCATAAACGGCGGCCATACCTTCTAGTCCGGCGTCCAACTGATGCGCCCAGAGTTCGTTTCCGTTCTCGACGTCTAGCGCGCGAGCCTTCCCGTCGCGCGTACCGGCAAAAATTAATCCTCCGGCCGTGACCACTGGGCCTACTTTCGGATAGTGCGCCCCCGTGCCTTTGGTGCCCGGCGTGTCTCCGAGCGGGATCTTCCACTTGATGGCGCCGGTGTTGAGATCGTAAGCCGTCAGGGACGACCATGGCGGTTTAATTGGAGAAAGACCGTCGCTTGCGATCATGAAGCCGAATCCACTGTAGTAATGGTCTTCGGTGGAAGCCGGATTCTCCTTGTCGGCCTTTGGATCTTTCGACAGCCGCAGCAGGGCAGGCAGATCCTTCGAGACCACGAATAGGGTGCCGTTCGACGGATCCACCGCGGCGCCGCTCCAATTGGCGCCGCCGTTGTTGCCGGGCATCTCAATGGTGCCGCGTGTCGAGGGCGGCGTGAATAGCCCCTCGTTGCGCGCGCTCAAGATCTCGTCGCGGAATCTGGCTCGTTCTTCGGCGCTTAGAGTCGGCCGCAGATCGTCAACCGTGAATTTCTGCCGCGCAAACGGCGGTGGCCAGGTTGGAAAAGGCTGGGTGGGCCAAGTCACTTCGCCGGGCATGTCGGAGCGCGGCACCGGTTTCTCGTCGATGGGCCACAACGGTTCGCCAGTTACGCGATTGAACACCCACACAAATCCTTGCTTGCTCACCTCGGCCACAACATCCACAGCTTTGCCATCGTGCTGAACCGTGAGCAACTTCGGAGCTGTGGCGTCGTCGTAATCCCAGATGTCGTGATGCACCGTCTGGAAATGCCACAAGCGCTTTCCGGTGCGGGCGTCCAGCGCCAGCAGAGTGTCGGCGAAGAGATTGGCCCCGCTGCGATTCACGCCATAGAAATTGTATTTCGCGCTCGCGGTGGGTGCGTAGACGATGCCGCGTGGCTCATCCAGCGAGAGTTCGCCCCACACATTCGCGCCGCCTACACGTTTCCACGCGTCCTTCGGCCACGTCTCATACCCGAACTCTCCCGGACGCGGGATGGTGTGAAATGTCCAGACCAGCTTGCCGGTGCGAACATCAAAGGCCCGGATATCGCCGGGCGCCGAGCCATACTCCTGATTGGTGGCGGAGCCGAGAATCAGCAGATCTTCAAACACCCGGCCAGGTGTTGTGGATTGCACCAGCCGGAGGGTTTTAGGATCGCGATCCAGCCCTTGTCTCAGATCCACGCCGCCGGCATTGCCAAAAGTGAGAATCAACCGGCCCGTGCGCGCATCGATGGCGTGCAGAAAATGGTTGCTGGCAAACAACAGCCGCCGGTCTGACCGGTCTTTGCTCTCCCAGTAATTGATTCCGCGATTTGTGATGATGTTGGTGACAGGCTCGGCTGGATGCGTCCAAATTTCCACGCCCGAGGCGGCATCCAGCGCCACGATGGAATTGTTTTTGGCCAGAACAAACATCACACCGTCTACGACGATAGGGTTGAAGGAGTACGGGTTGGTGTCGCCGGTAGGATAGCTCCAGGCCACTTCGAGCCGGCCGGCGTTGGAGCGATCGATCTGCGCAATTTCCGAATATTGAGCCGAATCCGGCGCCCCGCCGTAGTCGCGCCAGTTTGCGTGAGATGTTTTGGCTGTCTGCGCGGCCGCACACGACACGGCCGCAAGCGCAATCAGTGCGGAGAATAAGACACGAACCATCTATACATGATGCCAGACGCGGCGGCGCTTTCCTTCTAGAGGAAGGAACATATTTTACGCGGCATGTTTTTCGTCCGCTTGTGCGAAGATATGCTTTAGGCCTTTCGAAAAGTGCAACGGTTGGTGCCGCCGTCCTAAAGTAGGCGGCTAGCGCTGTCGAACAGCTGTTATCTACGAATAGCGAAGCAATTCCTTCTTTAAGAGTGGAGACTTCTGGGAGGTTCCGATGATCCGTTCGAGACATCGCGCGGTTTGGCTGTCACTGGCCCTACTTACGATTTGCGTTGGACACGCGGCCGCCCAAGTCCCACCGACGGCGAGCGCCAGCTTCACTCCTTCGACGGTTTTGGCTGGCGGCTCGAGCACCACCACTTACGACCTCACCATCACCAATCCCAACGCTACTCAGCTAACCGGCATCGCGGTCAGCGCCACATTTCCAGCGAGTATCACCCTAGGGCCGCCTGGTTCCATCACGTGCCTGGGTAGTGTTTCCACAAATGGCAGCGGCTTTAGTATCGACAGCGTCGTCCTCGCAGCGGGCGCATCGTGCGACGTGCCCATCTCCGCGCAGGCCCTCTCGACCGCCAGCGGAGCAATCGTCGTCACCACGAGCACGGTCACCTCGACCCAAGCCTCGCCGGGTACGGCGGCCAGCGCTACTCTTAACGTGACTGCGCTCGCGGCCACCAGCTTCTCAGTTGTCGCAGGAACGCCAATTCAGGTTTTCGCTCAAGATTCCGCCACCGTGACGTGCCTGGACCAGCGCGGCAATACGTTTCCCGGCTATAGCGGACTGGTGAATTTCACCAGCACCGATCCAAGTTTCTTCTCCGTTAGCGGCCAGGGCGTGTCGCTGACGAACGGCGTCGGGACTTTCAATGTCGTCTTTAAGACGGCGGGGCTGCAGACCGTCACCGCGACCGATTCGGTAACGTCCTCGATTACCGGGACGAGCAACTCCATCACGGTGCTTCCGGGGCCAACTCAAAGGTTTGTGGTCTCCGCGCCGTCAACAGCGACGGCTGGGACAGCTTTCAGCTTCACTGTGACGGCCGTGGACCTTAACAACAACACCACGCCCGCATATGCGGGCACGGTGCATTTCACCAGCACCGACGGCTCGGCAACCTTGCCGGCGGACTCCACGTTGACCAATGGCGTCGGAACATTTTCGTCGACACTGAAGACGGCAGGGAACCGGACCATCACCGCTACCGATACGGTGACGTCTTCCATTACAGGTACGTCGGGCACCATTACGGTAAATGCGGCGGCGGCTACGACGTTCACGGTTACTGCGCTGTCGCCCGAAACCGCGGGAATAGCGTTCAATGTAACCGTAACAGCGCTGGATCAGTTCGCCAACACGGCCACGGGATATGCCGGGACCGTGCATTTCACCAGCACCGACCCATCGGCAACATTGCCGGCAAACTCCACATTGACCAATGGCACCGGGACATTTTCGGTAACACTGAAGACCCCGGGGACGCGCGCAATCACTGCTACCGATACGGTGACCTCATCCATTACCGGTACGTCCAGCTCCATCACGGTAAATCCGGGGGCTGCTACGCATTTTGTTGTCACAGCGCCGACGCCGCACACCGCGGGAACCGCTTTCAACATCACGGTTACGGCGCTCGATCAGGTCGGTAACACGGCCACGGGATATGCCGGAACCTTGCATTTCACCAGCACGGACGGCTTGGCCACATTGCCGGCCGATTCCACGTTGACAAACGGCGTCGGGACATTCTCTGTCACTCTGAAGACGGCAGGGAACCAAAGCATCACGGCTACCGATACGGTGACCTCTTCGATCACGGGGACGTCGAACACGATCACGATCACACCTGCGGCGGCCACGCACTTTAGCGTCACCGCGCCAGGTTCAGCGGTGCAGAACAACGCGTTCAATTTCACGGTGACGGCGCTCGATCAGTTCAGCAACACCTCCACGGGATATGCGGGGACGATACACTTCACCAGCAGCGACGGCTTGGCAACGTTGCCGGCCGACTCCACGTTGACCAACGGCGTCGGGACATTCTCGGCAACACTGAAGACGACCGGGAACCAGACCATCACCGCAACTGATACGGTGACCTCGTCCATTACGGGCACGTCCGGTAACATCTCGGTAAGCGCGGTGTCGTTGGTGGTGACCACTCTGGCGGACAGTGGCGCGGGCTCGCTACGCGCGGCGATCACTAACGCCAACACTTCGTCGGGCAGCACCATTACGTTCAACGTTACAGGAACCATCAATTTGCTCAGCGCCTTACCGGCGCTTACCCAGAGCATGACCATTAGCGGACCGGGCGCCTCCAGCTTGGCCATTGCCGGCGGCGGCGCGGTTCGGGTGTTTGACATTTTTAGCGGAGTCACTGTCATTTCCGGTGTGACCATCCAGAATGGCAGCGCCGGAATTGGCGGGGGTATCCTCAATCTCGGAACATTGACCCTGAACTCTTGCGTCATCACTGGAAACGTGGCGGGCCCTTCACAGCTAGGAGGGGGCATCTGGAACGGGGGAACTTTGACGATCAACCAGTGCACCATCTCGAACAATCGCGCGAGCGGCGGCGCTGGCGGCGGCACTCGTGGCGGTGGCGGCGGCCTGTACAATCAGGGTTCCGCGACGATCACTGACAGCACCTTTTCAGCGAATACCGCGGACGGAAATGTGGTGGGTGGGGTGGGCGGCGCGATCGCTAACAACCCATCCTCGTCGCTTACGATTACTGGTTCCACGATTGCCGGAAACACCGTGACGGATCCTTCCAACGCCGGGGGTGGCGGGGGCGGCGCGATTTACAACATCGGTACGGCCATCGTAAAGGACAGCACCATATCGCGCAATAGTCAGTCCGGCACGGTGCCAAGCGATTTCGGCGGTGGCATTGTCGTCGTTTCCGGCGGGAGCTGCACGTTGACCAACACGATTCTCGCGGGGAATACCGATACAAGCTCCAGCCCCAATCCCGACGGCGCCGGCACATTCATCGATGGCGGGAATAATCTGATCGGCATTTCTACGGGCGTCGCTGGAATCACAAACGGCGTCAACGGCAGCGAGGTGGGAACATCCGGCTCGCCGCTGAACTCGCAATTGGGCCCGCTCGCTAACAACGGCGGACCCACTCAGACCATGCTGCCCGGCGGCAACAGTCCGGCTCTGGGCGCGGGGAATCCGACTGGCCTCTCAGCCGGTACGGATCAACGCGGCACGGGCTTCTCGCGCGTGGTGAATGGTGTGATTGATATCGGCGCGGTCCAACTGCAAGGCGTGGCGTTGACGGCGACGGCCGGAACTCCGCAGTCGACCGGCGTCGGCGCGGCGTTCGGAACAGTTTTGGCTGCCACGGCGACGGAATCCTGCGCTGCGTGTGCCAGCGCGGTGCCGGGCGTCACCGTGACGTTCACGGCTCCGGGTTCCGGAGCGAGTGGAACTTTCGCAGGTGGAGTGAATACCGCACTCACTAACTCGAACGGCGTGGCCACGGCGCCATCATTCACTGCCAACATGATTGCCGGTGGTCCCTACAACGTTACCGCCAGTGCGACAACTCCCGACCAAGCCAGTCCCGCTACGGCGAATTTCGCGCTGACCAACACGGGAGGTACCGTAAGTAAGCCTGTATTGACAGTGACTGCCAACAACGCCAGCAAAGTTGCCGGTGCGGCCCTGCCAACATTCACGGCGACCATTACCGGCTTCGTCAACGGCGATACATTGGCGGTGGTGAGCGGGGCGCCCAGCCTGACCACCACAGCTACAGCCAGCTCACCGGCTGGTACCTATCCGATCATTGCCGCGCTAGGGACGCTTTCGGCAGCCAATTACACGTTCACTTTCGTGAATGGCGCTTTAACCGTCACCGCGCTTCCGACGCAGCCTGCGAGAATTACTGTGGTTAGCGGCAGCGCACAATCCGGCCCGCTCGGTAACGCGCTAGCCGCGCCTTTGGTGGCTGTGGTCAACGATCAATTTGGTAATCCCGTGAGCGGCGTAGTAGTTTCATTTAGCGTATTTTCCGGCGCCGCGGCGCTGAGCGCGACGAATGTCACAACCGGCTTCAACGGAACCGCGCAGATCACCGCAACGCCCACCGGCAGCGGATCCATCATAATTGTGGCCAGCGTAAGCGGAGTGAGCAAAGTTGCGACTTTCTTCGAAAGTGGCGTGGCCCCCACTGCTCCCGCGCAGCTATCCGTGTTGCCACCGGCTGTCGGATTCATAGTGGTGCAGGGCGGAGGTAATCCACTCCCCGCGAGCATCGCCGTATCCAACACGGGTTCGGGCACGCTGCCGTGGACGGCCTCAGACAGCGGCAATCCGTCGTGGCTCACGTTAGGTCCGCTTTCGGGTTCCACGCCTGCCGTGATGACCGCCGGAATTAACGCAGCGGGACTTACTGCAGGCAGCTATTCGAGTACGATCACGGTGACCTCCGGAAGCCAACATCAGACGGTCGGCGTGACGCTGACGGTTGTGGCTGCAACGCCCGCGGAATTTGCGCTAACGCCCGCTGCGGTAGTGGTGAACGCGGCGACTGGTTCCACTACTCCGATTACGCGCGTAGTGGAAGTGCCGAACGCAGGTACGGGAACACTTTCGTGGACTGCGACGGCCGACTCAGGCAGTCCGTGGCTCTCGGTTTCTCCCACGTCCGGCAGCTCCGCTTCCGGCAATGCGCCGCCCACTGTGACGGTCGAAATCAATCCGTCCGGCTTGGCCGCCGGGCAGTATCTCGGCAACATCGCATTCAGCAGCGCCGGAGTTGCACCCGCTAATGTTGCTGTCGTTCTGAACCTTTCAGCGTTGCCCGATTTGATATCCACTGTTCCGTTGCTCGAATTGCGTGGATTGGCGGGCAGTTCGTTCGCGCCGCAATCCGTGCCGGTCACCACCACCAGCGGAGCCGCCGTTTCGTTTACCGCGAGCGCCACTTTGACAACCGGCACGAGTTGGCTTTCCATCGGCAGCGCGAGCGGAGCCACGCCTGGATCCGTTCCTGTATCGATCAACACCAGCGGCCTCGCGGCGGGTTACTACGTCGCGTACATTTCGATTGAAAGCACGGGCGCGGCGAATACGTTGCTGGTTCCCGTTGTTCTGGATCTGGGCGGCGTTGGCGTGCCCGGAACGCTCGGTGCCATGCCTGGCGGCGTGTTGTTCACCGGACCCGCGAACTCGACATCCAGTGCTCCGCTCAGCCAGACCATTGCTATAAGTTCGGATTCCGCGCCGTTCTCGTGGAGCGCCGTCGCGTTGGTCGGTTCGAGTGGAACGTGGCTGGCGGTATCGCCCGCGTCAGGAAGCGGCAACGGGACCATCACGGTGACGGCGAACCTTGCGGGCTTGCAGGCGGGCACTTACACGGGGCAGGTGGCGATCGGCGCCACCGGAACATCCAACGCCGGATTGATTATCCCTGTGACGTTGATCGTCTCGTCCAGCGCGAAGGCCGTGACATCGGCAAATACGCTACAGCCCATTCAGCCGGCTGGCGATTTTGTTGCTAGTGTTGGCGTGCCGGTTGCCTTGCAGGCGTCGATCGTCAGCTCGGCCGGCGCGCCGGTAACGGGCGCCACTGTTCAGGTTGCGTTCACCTCCGGCGATGCCCCGGTGATCCTCACGGATGTCGGCAACGGCAACTACGCGGGCGTATGGACGCCGCTTCAGTCCGGCGCCGTATCGCTGCTGTTTACGAGCGCGAATTCGCCGACGGATGTGGTGACAGGCGCTGTGGCGGCAGCTATCAGTGCACCAGCATTTACTGGTGCGGGCATCGTCAATGCCGCGCCCATGATTTCCAACGTCCCGCTCGGCGTCGGCTCCATCGCCACGATGTTTGGCCTGAACCTGGCATCCGGGACCGCGAAGGCAGAGAGTTTCCCGCTGCCTGTGACGCTGGGCGGCGCATCGGTGACCATCAACGGAGTAGCCGCGCCGCTGTTTTATGCGTCGCCGCTACAAATCAACTTCTTTGTACCTTATGAGCTGGCCGGCCAGACCGCAGCCACGATTCTGGTTTCGACTGCCACCGGAGTTGCCGAAGTCACCGGTGTGCCCATCACGCCGGCATCTCCAGGATTATTCCTTACGGATGCAGCCGGTGACGCAGCGGTGGTCCATCAGAACGGGCAACCCGTGAGCGCGGCGTCGCCCGCGGCCGGCGGCGAGATTGTGGAGATATTCGCTACGGGTCTCGGCCCAGTCTCCAATCAGCCCGCCGACAATGCTGCGGCGCCCACGAAGCCGTTGGCGATGGATCAGACCGCGCCAGTGGTTACTATCGGCGGCAGGAGCGCGAAAGTTCTGTTCGCCGGACTCGCGCCTGGATTCGCCGGGCTGAATCAGATCGATGTGGTTGTGCCCGCGGGGCTGCCCTCAGGCCCGACCACATTGACGATCGCGGTGGGTCCGTTGTTCAGCAACACCGCCGTGGTGGAGTTGCGTTAAGTTCTCACTCCGCGCGAAGCGCTGTTAACGGATCGATGCGAATTGCCCGCCGCGCCGGCAGATAGGCGGCCACGATACCCACAGTCGCGAACAACAGGGCGGCTGCGGCGAACGTAAACGGGTCCGCCGAATTCGTTCCGAACAGAAGACTGGCGATCGCACGCGACACCGCTGCGGAGGCGGCCAGACCCACCGCGATTCCGATCAGGACCAGGCGCAGGCCCTGGCCAATAATGAGTTTCAAAACCGCCCGGGTGTCCGCTCCCAACGCCATGCGGATGCCGATCTCACTGGTCCGCAGGCTCACGGAGTACGAAATTACGGCATACAACCCCATTCCCGCCAGCAATAGGGCGGCGCCGGCCAGAACTGAAATCAACCGTAGATTGAATCGCCGCGGCGCCACCGCGCGCGACATGAATTGATCCATGGTCTTTACACTCGATGCGGGCACATTTGCGTCTACAGCGTGCAGCGCGCGCCGAACCGCCGTCGCCAGAGCCAGTGGATCGGACGTACTTCGTAACACGATGTTGAAGCCTCCAGCGAGGAAAGGCAGACCCGGTGAGGTGACCTGTGAAAAAGGAGCATAAACGGTTTGGGTCGGCTCTTCTTCCAGCGTGTTGTGCTTGACGTCGCCCACCACTCCAACAATCTCGAACTCGCGGTCTTCCATACGAAAGTGCCGGCCCAAGGGGCTCTGGTTCGGCCAATATCTCGAGGCGAAGGTGCGGTCGACAACAGCCACGCCCGGCGCGGTCTCGTTATCGCGATCCGTGAACTCGCGGCCCTCTTTGACTGGAATGCGCAGGGTCTGGAAATAGCCGGCGCTGACCCAGCGATTTTGAGCCGCGGGGATATCCAAGGGAGAGGCGGGCTTCCGGCCGGAAATCAAAATGTCATTGCGGTTGTTGGCTCCGCTCAGCGGCAGTAACGACCCCAAGGCTACGGATTGCACGCCTGGTAACGCAACCAACCGCCGACGCAACTCGTCGTAGAAATTTCGTATCGAGACAGGGGTGTGGTAGTTCGCGGCCGGGAGCGAAAGGCGGACCAGCAAGAGATGGCCAGGCACAAATCCAGGCGTCGCAGCCTGCAGCCGAACAAAAGTTTTCAAGAAAAGCCCGGCACAGATCAATAGAACGATCGACAGCGCCACTTCGGCCACGGCTAGCACGCTTCGGGTGGCACTCGGGGAAGCGCTCGCGCGGCCACCCGCCCTTAGGTTCTCTACCAATTCGCTGCGTGAAGCATGCAGCGCGGGCGCCAGCCCGAAGACCACGGCGGATACCAGCGTGGCGGCGATTGCAAATAGCAGGACGTTCCCGTCGAGCGAGACCTCGGAGATTCGCGGCAGATCGGCAGGAGCTAATAACAACAAGGCGCGCAGTCCGGCGCCCGCCAACGCGACGCCCAGCGCGCCTCCGAGTGAAGCAAGCAAGAAGCTCTCGGTTAGGAACTGCCGAATGAGGCGCAACCGTGACGCTCCTAGTGCGCTTCGAATAGCCACCTCGCGGCCTCGCGCCGACGAACGCGCGAGAAGCAGATTCGCAAGATTTGAACAGGCGATCAGCAATACCAGGCCAACGGCGCCGAGTAGCGTCCACAGACTGGTCCGATAACCGCCGGTAATCTCATCTCGAAAGAATATGAGCCGCGGATCGGTGTGCTTGCCGTTCGTAACTGGATACATTTCGCGAAGGCGCCGCGTAATCGCAGCCAACTCCCCGGCCGCCTGCTGTTCGGTGGCTCCTGACTTGAGCCGCGCGAATACGCGCAGGAAATTCATGCCTCGATTGGTCCGGTAGGGATCGGTTTCAATCACCAGCGGGACAAACAGTTCAGCCTCCGTGTTGGGCATAGCAAAAGCCGCTGGGAGTACGCCAGCCACGGTGTAGCTATCGCCATTGAGCGTCAGTTTCTGGCCCACCAACTGTGGATCTCCACCAAACCGGCGTTGCCATAAGCCATGGCTCAGCACCACCACGCGTTCGCTTGCGGGGCCATCGTCGCTGGCCGCTAGTGTACGCCCATATTGTGCCCTCACACCCATCATTTCGAAAGCGTACGCGGAGATACGCGCGCCGGCGAATCGCTCAGCCTCGCCCATGCCGCTCAGATTCGCTCCCCAGTTGGTAAAGGCGGCAAAGCCGTCAAAGGCCTTCGAGTATTCGCGCGTTTCGATGAAATCCGGCAGCGAGTAGAACGCCTTGTCTCGATCCGTTCGGGTGGACCAGATCCAGACCAGGCGCGAGGCGTGCTGGAAGGGTAGTTGTTTGAGTAGGACCCCGTTGACGAGGCTGAAGAGTGCGGTGTTGGCGCCGATTCCGAACGCCAGTGTCAGGATGGCGGCTGCCGTAAAAGCAGGGGATTTCCGCAGCAAGCGAATCGCGTAGATCATGGATCAACCCTGCGTGCCGCCGCAAAAGCCGCGTAGGTGGCGTCCAGCAGGCGGGAGCCTTCTTCGATGCGGCGTTCATCATCGGCGTGCAGGGCCGCGATTCCATCTATCATGGCGGCGATGCCATGGGTTTCGGGCAGCTGATGCTTATCGTCCTTGAGATCGATGTCGTGGATCACTTGGGAAATCGCGTCCAGCGCGCCGTTCCGCAGACCGCTGTGCTGAAGGAGCACCTCGAAGGTGCATAAACCGCCCTCATGTGTGAACTCTCCTTCGAACATGTCGAAGCGGACCTGGTTTCCGTCGGGGACGTAGCGATCCTGATCCACGAAGATGAATCGAGCGGACGAATCGACGAAGCGCCGGATCAGCCACGCGGATGCGATACGGTCTACTTTCACTCCCCGCCGCGTGACCCAAGTCCGATTGGTGAGGATCTTTAGTGCGGGTTTCACGGCCGGCTGATTCGCTGGCCGTATTGTTGCGGAGATGCGTTCCATGATTGTCTCAACTTCCTCTCTTCCTGGAGCTCCGAAGAAATCTATGCGCCGGACCTCCTCGAGTTTGCGCTGGAGCTTCCGGAAGCCCGGCTCAGCTTCGATCTCGGGACTCTGTATAGATCTGAGCAATTCCGCAGACAAATCTAGCAGTTGCTTGTAATCATGAGAGCGAAGCTCCCGAAATGACTCGCGGAGCGATTCGTCGGAGGGGTTCGCGAACACCTCAACTCGGAACAACCAGGCTTCACCGCCCTCGTGTTCGATCTCCGACCGAGTCCATTCTAAATATTCTTTATTATCAGTTGTTTCTGGGAGTAGATACGCGGAATTCTTGATCGGAAGCGCCCCCAACTGGTTCAGCTTTCTTAAGACCTTTGCGCGAAAGTAGGGCGGGTTGGGAGGGATCTGATGCAGAAGTAGAAGCCAGTTACCTTGGAGCAACTGTGACATACGATTGAATGTATATCACAGTTGCTATATTTGTCAAGACAACATTTACTACAGTTGCTACCAGTTGAAGCGCGCCAGCACTTGAATGACTCGCGGACTGCTGCTGAACGCCAGACTCGGATTGTTGAAGTTCGGGCTAGCGGCGCTTGCGTAAGCCAATGAGCTGCTGGTAAATGTGCTGACTGGAGCCGTATTGTCGAGACTCCCGGGCACGAACTGAGGATGGTTAAAGATATTCAGGAACTGTCCGGAAAGATCCAGCCGCATCCGTTCCGTGACGTTGAAGTGCTTGTAGATGGCCATATCGATGTTGTCGATAGGACGAGTCGCTTGCGTGTTGCGTCCCGCGTTGGCGTAAGCTCCGGGACCAGCTTGAATGTAGCGAGCGTTGGGATTAGTGGCCACCCAAGCCACGACGTTATTCACCAATGAAGCCGAAGCGCTGGGCAACACAGTGGCTCCGGTAGCCGTATAGCCGATCACGCCGCTGCCGGTTCCCGCCACGCCGGACGGATTCAGAATGGTGCGATCGGGTGCCGCGTCGCCATTGAGGTTAGAATCGACGCCGCTCAGCACGGTGTAGTATTCGGGAGATTCGTAAGTATAGATGGGCGCAATTTCCCAATTACCCACCAGGTTCTTCATCATCCAATTACTGCTGCCCTTATACCAGGGAGCTTCATAAACCAGGCTCACCACCAGGCGCTGGCGATGATCCAGAGCGGAGGATGCTTTCTCGTCGGTCAAGTTCTGGAAGTCCTGAGCGCGCCGAGGCGTCAGGTAAGTGCTGGCAACTTCCGCTGTGCTGTTGTCAATCAGGTGACTCCAGGTGTACGCCGCTTGATATTGCAGCCCTTTGGCGAGGCGCTTGTTCAACTGGACTGACAATCCGTTGTAAGTGGACCAGCCCTGCGGGACGTACGCCGTGATGGGCGCGGTGAAGCCGGCGGCTGCGTACTGCGGCAGGATATGTCCGATGCTCCGGATGTCGCCGACATTCAAAGGGAGAGAAGCCAGTGTCGCGGCCGAAGGTACCGAGTAGAATGTGGGAATATTTTCCGCGGCAGTAACGGGAGCATCCACATTGATCTGCTGTTGATCGAGCAGATGCACGCCCCGGGTTCCCAGGTAGCGCACTTCCAGCGTATAATCCTTCGCGAAGACATGCTGCACGCCTGCCGTCCAATTCAGCGAATAGGGCAACACCTGATTGGGCAGCCAGGATGACGTTTTCGCGCGTGCGGTTGCGGCGGTGAGGGTGGAAAGGTCGAGCCCCTGCGACTGCGTGATACCGCCGTTCTTCAAGAAATTTGAGCCGACGCCCAGTTGCTCATTAATGGTGGTGCTGAACTCGGGCGGTACAGCGTTCAATCCAACGTTGTCGAAAATTACGTCCGTCACTCTGCTGAAGCCGGCGCGAACTACTGTGTTGCTGTTATTGCGCGGAGTCCAAGCGATGCCAACCCGTGGTCCGAACCCGTAGGGATCCGCACTGGGAGCTTTGAACGTCAACAGGCCAGGGACGCTGGCGATGGTGTTCAGTCTTTCAGCCTGAATACCGATCGGGACTGTCGTGTATTCGTAACGCAAGCCGAGATCCACAGTGAGATTGGGCCGCAAGCGCCACGTGTCCTGAATATACGTATAGGAACCAAGCTGATTGCCGTAATACGGCGTCACGCCGACGTTACGCTGCGCCAAAAAATCCGGCGTAAGGTCGGTCAAATAGTTGGCCACATTGGAGTATTCATAATCGCCGCGCACGCGCTGGATGAACAATTCCGGCGAGATGGAATCGCGGAACTCATTGCCGAACTTGAAGGTGTGATTGCCGTGAATCCAAGTGAGGTTCTCGCTGATCTGATACAGATTGTTGATGGTGGCCTGCGGGAAGTTCGGATTCGGCCCGAGCTGCAAATTCAGGTTATTGAAAACGAGATTCGGAAAGGCGTCCAGTCCGGGGAAGGTCTGATCTCCTACTGGTTCGCTCTGATTCTGCCGTTGAAAGCCCAGACGGAATTCGTTAGTCAAGCTCGGGCTGAAAGTGTGATATTCGGCGAGCGTGCCCAGATAGAAGCGCAGCGGTGTTTGCGTATAAAACACGGGTAGCTCAGCGCCGGTATTGATTGAATCCGTCCGATTATAGATGTACCGGCCACGCAGTTGATCCGTGTCCGAGATGTTGTAGTCCATGCTGTACACGCCGAAATAGTTATTCGCGTAGTTAGGCGCCGACACCGGGATGATGCCGGTGGGTATGCTGACGCCTCCAACCGTGAAGGTAGGGGCGCCGGGAGTGAGGGCCGATGCTGTCGCGTATTTCTCAAGTACTCCAAGATTTGTCGCGCTGACGCCTGGAAGGCCTCCCAGCGTGCTGTATCCGGCTGCGGTGGGCGCATAGATGGGCGCTGCCACCGTGCTGGCTTGTCCAAGAGGATTGTACTCGAAGCTGGCGAAGAAGAATAATTTGTTCTTGAAAATCGGCCCGCCGATGTTGCCGCCCAGATGATTTCGATCAAAGCGCGGAATTGTAGTGATCCCCTGGTTTTTGAACACCTGGTCTTCAGCATTCAAATTGCGATTCTCCATATAGTCGTAGAGCGTTCCATGGAACTGATTGGTTCCACTTTTGACGATGGTGTTGAACTGCCCACCCGAGGAGTGCCCGTACTCGGCTTCAAACTGATTTTGAAGTAACGTGAATTCAGCGACTGATTCGTTGGGAAGAAAAACGACCGGCCCCGTGACGGCCTTGCTGTTATTGTCAATGCCCTCAATGGTGAAATTGTTGTTGCGAGGACGCTGTCCGCCGATGGAAGGGCCCGTGCCGACACCCACTCCGCCAGCGCTAGTTACACCCGCTTGTAGCAACGACAAATTAATCACGCCATTTCCGATGGATGTGACCGGAAGGTCCGCAATTTCCTTGGCGTTGTAGGTATTCTGAATCTGCGCCGTAGTGGTGTCGATCATGGCGCCCGCTTCCTGCACTTCCACGGAGGTCGAAACCTGTCCTACCTGCAATGTCATGTTCTCCGTGGCCGTCTGGTTGAGCTGCACGATCACATTCTTCAAAGTTGTCGTCGTAAATCCTTGCGTGGCCGCGCTCAGCGTGTAGGTGCCGGCTGGAAGATTGGTGAAGCGGTACTCGCCGCTTGCATTCGTTGTGGTGGTGGTACGCACGCCGGTTGCATCATTCAAGACCGTGATTGTAGCGTTGGGCACAGCGGCGCCCGATGCATCCGTGATGGTCCCGACTAAGTCGCCGCTGATGACTTGGCCCGTGAGGTTGGCGGGAGGAATCAATCCACTCACGCCCAAAATGAGAGCCACTGAGAGAAATTGAAGCAGTGTCCGGAGATATTTCATATGGGCGTCCACTGGCACGCCGGCTGCCAATCATCTTCCCAGCATGTTTCTCACGCAATATCAATGTGTTTATCGCGCAGACGACCGCCTTCTTTCTGTTTTCGGTATACATCGAGGTCGACAAGTTACCGTAAATCGTATCTCGATGTTAATTGAACAAAAAGATTGTTCCTTTAATACCTGGCACAGACGCGCTGGTCTACTGCGGTAACCGCTGAGCGATGAACTCCGAGATGCGGCCGGCGGCAGGCGGATCCATATTCGCCAACACGGCGATCACGTAGCCGGATTGCGGGAAGATCTTCAGGTCGCCATTCATGCCCGGAGCACCGCCGCCGTGCCCGAACCAGCGAACTCCACCCTCGATGTTGTCGCCGAAACCATATGCGTACTTGCCGCCGCCACCGGTCTCCACCTTGCCGGTAGTTAGCAATTCGGTGTAACGCTCATTCAGCAGCTTGTGGCTGTTCAACGCGTTGGCAAATCGCAGCAGATCCTCTACTGTTGAATAACCGCCGCCAGCCGACGTCGCGCGCGGAGGCAGCGTATCTGTGTTTGGCTTCCACGGCGCCGCGCCGTCTTTCATGTAGCCGACGGAACGGTTCGGCACAATCTTATCCTCCGACAACGAATCAGTCGATTTCATTCCCGCAGGTTTGTAAACATGCTCGCTAACATACTCGTAGTAATCTTGCCCGCTGACCTTTTCGATCACCAGGCCCAGCAGCAGAAAACCATAGTTACTGTATTCCCAACGGCTGCCCGGCTGGAAGGCCAGGTCGCGCGTTCCGTAGAGTTTGACGTAATCTTTGAGCGCGCGAAGCTCCAGGCGATGCGCGTCGAACTCCGGGCCGAAGAAATCGCCCGTGCCTCCGGTGTGAGTTAGCAGATGATGAATGGTTACCTTGGAAGCGACGTTTTTGTTTGGATAATCCGTAAGATATTTCCCCAGCGGATCCGTAAGCTGTAGCTTGCCCGCCTGCGCTAACTGCAGAATAGACACCGCAGTGAACATTTTGTTCATCGATCCGATACGGAACTGGGTGTCCAGCTTATTGGGGATCTTCTTCTCGCGGTCCGCGAGTCCGTATGCAGCGCTAAAAATGGGTTGGCCGCTTTTGGCCAGCAGCACCGCGCCAGAGAAGTGGTCCGCGGCCGTTTCTTGATCCAGCTTCGCCCGCAAGGCTGCCAGCAACTCGGTCTCACTCATGCGCGATGGTGGAGGTTCATTGGGATTGTCGATGGCCCGCAGGCCCATATTCGAGATCAGGTGCGGTTCGCCTGCTTCCACCTCAATGACGAAGCGGGCGTATTGAGTGGAATTGCGCTCTTTCACCAAACCCGTGAAACGCAATTCCGTGGATTGCTCTGCTTTGATGAACTCGAAGCCTCCGGTCTGCTCGCGAAAGTCACGGTCCTGATCTTGGTCGCCCCGCCGCTTAGGAAAATTTTTCTCCTTGAACCGCTGAAAGATCGCCGGATCTGGGTCGTTAAAGGCCGTGAGCCACGCGTTGAACTGGCGCGCCGCGGGCGTATCGGGAAGCTTCAGCTGGGCCACGCAAGATACCCAGGTAATCAGGATCAGTAGAAGAGTTCTCATCCGCATATATTGTTTAACGTACGAAGGCTAAATTTGGGCCATTGATATTACTGACGATAGACTATTCACAGCATGAATATAACATCTGTGAATCTGAATCTGTTGCTGGCGTTTGAAGCGCTGATCGAGGAACGTAGCGTCAGCCGGGCCGCGGTACGTATTGGCTTGAGCCAGCCCGCCATGAGCAACGCGCTGGGGCGGCTGCGTGCGACATTCTCCGATCCGCTCTTTATTCGGACCGCTCGCGGCATGACGGCTACGGCGCGCGCATTGGAGCTGGCAGGACCCGTACGGGGCGGCTTAACGCAGCTCCGGACGGCGCTAGCGGAACGTCCGCGCTTTGACCCGGCCGTCAGCGCTCGCAGCTTTCGCTTGGCAATGACGGACTATGCCGAGCTACTGCTGCTGGGCCCACTGCTGCAGCGCATTCAGCATCGTGCGCCCGAGGTGCAGATCGTGGTTCGCCGGCTAGATCGAATCTTCATCGCGTCTGAGACGGAGCTGCGCTCGGGCGCTTGCGACGCGGCCATCGGATTCTTCCCGGAAGCCAACACCCTTGAGCCCGGTACCTACTCGCGCGACCTGTTCGTGGAAGAAAACGTCTGCATGGCACGCAAGGGACATCCACTCATGCGAAAGCGGCTCACGCTGCGGCAGTTCGCCGCGGCCAGCCACGTGGCCGTTTTTTACCGCTCCGATACCCGAGGATTGATCGACAATATCCTGGCCGGCCATGGCCTGCGGCGACGCTTGCAGGCCGCTACTCCGCACTTCCTCACGGTTCCCTATATCGTTGCCGAATCCGACCTCATCGCGGTGGTGCCGGCTGGACTGGCCGCGCGCTTCCGTAAGAAACTTCCGCTAGAGGTCCGCAAATCCCCGCTGCGTCTTCCGCCTTTCCACATGCGCCTGCTGTGGCACCAGCACACGGCTGACGATCCAGCGGATGCGTGGCTGCGGTCGGAGATTTTGGAATGTGTCCCGTCTATACTGAATGGATGACACGGCGCAATCTCGGTATTTTGATCGGCGCTTCTCTTCCCGCTATGGCTCAACAACCCGACAGTTTCATGCAGCTTCCGCCCAACTTGCCGGTCCCGCTGGATGACGGTGCTTGCGATCATTTGCCCGGCATGAAATTTGCGAGCATCGCCCTGCGCTCGACCCAGGGACGCATGGTAAATCTAGCGGAGACTGCCGGCGAGCGGGCCATCGTCTATGCTTATCCGCGCACGGGCGCGCCCGGCACTTCGGTGCCTTCCAACTGGGACGAGATACCGGGTGCGCGCGGTTGCACGCCGCAATCCTGCTCCATGCGCGATCACTATAAGGAAGTGAAGGCGCTGGGCGCCGAAATATTCGGACTGTCCACGCAAACCACCGAGTATCAGAAGGAGGCCGTCGACCGCCTGCATTTGCCGTTCGAAATCCTGAGCGATGTGGATCTGAAAGTCACACATGCACTCAACCTGCCCACCTTCACATTCGATGGCATGGTCCTGATCAAGCGTTTGACGTTGGTGGTGAGGGACGGAAGGATCGAGAAAGTTTTTTATCCGGTATTTCCGCCCGACAAACATGGCGAGCAGATAGTGGCTTGGTTGAAGCGCAAAACCAGCTCACAGGCTTAGGGCTTACTTCGCTAATTCGTCGACTCTCTTCAGCTCGTCCTCTAGTCCCAGCAGCTCCCAACGTTGCAATGACAGTGGTACATTGCCGTTGTTCCACACGTAATCGTGGAACTCGCGCAGGGTGAATTTGTTACCCAATTCTAAGCGCCGTTTAGCCAGCATCCCTTCGATCTGCAGCTTGCCGATTTCATACGCGATAGCCAAGCCTGGAGCGGTGGAGAAATCCGCGGCTTCGGATTCCGCTGTTTTCCTATCCATGGGGACGGTGCGCGCCAGATAATCGGCCGCCTGAGCGATCGAAAACTCCCCGAGGGCAAGTTTCACATCCGCTTCTACACGCAGCGCTCGTAGTCGCGCAAAATTGTAGATAATCTCGCGCGTCCGGGGGCTGTCATCATACAGCCCGGCCTGCAGCATCATTTCCTCCGCGTAAAAACCGATTCCTTCGTTCGCGCCCGAATCGTAATACTGGCGGCGGATCGGGTCTGGATTCCGCCACGCGAGCGACAACTGGAAGAAATGTCCCGGGACGCCTTCGTGCACCCCCGTGGTGCGTGTGTCATTCGCGTAGGCCTTGGCGAAGTAAGGGAGATCTGCGGCGGGCGCCTGGATCCAGCGTATCCCATCCTGATTCAGTCGCGACGGCCCGGTGAAATCATCCAGCTCGCCGAATCCATCGAAAGCGCCGACATAATCGGGCGCAAGACGCAGGGCCCAATGCGGCAGATCGGAAGGAACGGTCAGGATCTGATGCTCGACCAGGTAACCGCGAATGGACGCGTCGTCGTGCACCATGCGCGCGATTTCTTCCTGCGCGGTCGCGGCCATTTTCAATTCGGGCGCGTTCAGATCGCGCTGGTGTTCGTAAATTTCCATGGCCAGCACGCGGTCGAAATCCTGCCGCGCCATGGTCAATAACTGCTGAGGCGTATAGGGCAGCAGCGCCACGCGGTGGAGAAAGAATCCGTAAGCTTTCTCGCCTAGAGCAAAATCCGGTTGCATCCTTGACAAATTCAACTTCAACCATTCGCGATACTCGACTAATGCAAGGCTCGCCTTAGCCATAGCCGCCCGGAAGCGAGCGCGCTGATCGCCGCCAGTCATCAACGCTGAGGCGCCAGCATCCACGCGCTTGCACCTGGCATCAATATCAGAGAGCGAATCAACTGCCAATTGCGCGAATGGTTTCACTGCGTTCAGATTCGCCCTGGCTTGTTGCAGGATGGAGGGAATGTTTTCCGCTCGCTCGACGATCTCGCGCCAGCGATCCTCACTGAATGGCGGCGGTGGCAGGAATTTCTCTTCCAGTGCGCCCACCGTCTGTTCGATATAAAACGTGGGGTCACGCCGCCAGCGCGGATTTATATCCAATTCCCAATGGACACGCGCCAGGGCCGAGCCGATCAGCCGGTAATCCACCCTTTGAGCAATCGGCCAGGCGCCCGGACGCATGGCTCCCCAGCGGCGCTCGAACTCCGAAAGATCCACGCGCTGTTTAGCGATGGCTGCTTCCGACCAGTCCCGCCTTCCCGCTGTCCGATCCATGCGCGGAATGTCGTCGAACGTGAACGGCCGATAGACGGCGCGCCATTTCCAGAAATCCGAAGCCAACTGGCCCAGTGAACCGGGTTTCTCCTGCGTGAAAGAAATGACAGGAAACAACAACAAAGCCACCAACATTCTTCGCATATGAATGGCAAGCATAACACTTCACCAAACCGGCGCTTCCAGAAGCTATTCTGTATCTAGGATTATGAGTTCCCCCAATGCGACGCTTCCGCTGCAGGAGCGTGTGGAAGCGCAGGGTCATTTGATTGACTCGCACATCATGGAGCAGATTTTCGACAGCGTCGTCGAGCACGGCGGACGCTTCGAAGTGGAACAGTTCCGCATCGGGCGCACCAATAGCGAGCCTTCCAACTTGAGGCTAAAAATCGAGGCCCCGGATGCTGACTCCATGCAGCGGATGCTCTCGCAACTGCTGGGTCTGGGCTGTTCCATGGTGGATTCTAGCGACGCTGAACTTCGCATCGTGGAGCGCGATCGCTGTGCTCCCGAGGATTTTTATTCCACCACAAATTACAAGACTTACGTGCGGCGCAACAATCAATGGGTAGAAGTGCAAAATCAGCGCATGGACGCGTTAGTGGTTGTGGCCGGTGACGAAGCCTGGTGCCGCCGGCTGCGCGATGTCCGGGCGGGCGATCAAGTGGTAACGGGAATGCGCGGCATCCGCGTAACTCCGGAATCCAAAGAACGCGATCGCCTGGCTTTTGCGTTCATGAGCAATGGAATCTCGTCGGAGCGCCAGGTGGAAACAGCCGTGAAACAGACTGCTGCGCTCATCGAGCACGCCCGCGCAGCCGGACAGAAAATTGTCGCAGTGGCGGGACCAGTTGTCGTGCACACCGGCGGCGCCCCTCCACTCTCGAAACTGATTCGGGAAGGTTACATCAACGCCTTGCTCAGTGGCAATGCGCTAGGCGTGCATGATATTGAAGCTGCTCTGCTGGGAACATCCCTCGGCATCCGTCAGAGCGACGGACGGCAGGAGGAGCATGGTCATCGCAATCACATGCGCGCCATCAACGCCATTTATCATTGCGGAAACATACGCGGCGCGGTGGAGAGCGGTCGATTGCGCAGCGGCATAATGTATGAATGCGTGCGGGCCAATGTGCCATTCGTCCTGGCCGGAAGCCTACGCGACGATGGTCCGCTGCCGGATGCTATCACCGATATGAATCAGGCACAGGACGCCTACGCCGAGCAGTTGAAGGGAGCGGGCCTGGTGCTGTGTCTGGGATCGATGCTGCACTCCATCGCCGTCGGCAACATGCTGCCAAGCTGGGCGAAGATCGTGTGTGTGGATATAAATCCGGCGGTAGCTACCAAAGTGAGCGATCGCGGAACCGGCCAGGCGGTGGGCGTTGTGACAGATGTCGGCCTGTTCCTGGATCTCCTGGCCAGAACATTAATTCCGGTCCAATGAAGCGCCAATACACAGACCAGCAGGCCAGCGCGGGCGTTCACGCACCGCTGCCAGAAATCGAAACTTGGCCGAATCAATATCCCGGCTACGAAATTGAAATTGTGATGCCCGAGTTCACTTCTGTTTGCCCGCGCACCGGATTGCCCGATCACGGCGAGATCACCCTCCGCTATGTCCCCGATAAAGAGTGTTTAGAGTTGAAGTCGCTGAAGATGTACACACTGGCCTATCGCAATCTCGGCATCTTCCAGGAAAATGTGGTCAACCGGTTTTTGCGCGATGTAGTGAAAGCCTGCCGGCCCGTTTCGGCCATTGTCATCGGGGAATTCACGCCGCGCGGCGGAGTGTATACCAAGATCACGGCGGATTGGAGCAGGGCCTCTAGGGGTAAAAGGCGCAAGTGAGCATGGATCCAAAGGGTGAAGAGCTAGCCGCGGTTATCGCGGAAATCCGCCAGCGTGTCCGTGCGCGCTATCCGAATGGCGCGGCCTCGGGCGATGTTGCTCTGCCCGACATGACGCCGCTGCTGCATGCGCGAGATGCAGCCGAAGGCAAAGTGGCTGGCATCGGCTCGGTGAATCCTCGTCCGCCGGGGTTCGCGAACTCCATCGCACAATCCGTTAAACGGCTGGTGTCGCGCGCGCTCAACTGGCATGTGCGGGAACAAGTGGAATTCAATCGCGCGATGTTGGAATGCGTGCAAGCCAGCATTGATGCACTGAACGATTCGAATCGCGCCGTAGCCACGCTTTCGGCGCGGTTAGCCGCGGTAGCGAGTGCGGATGCCACCCAACAGCTAAATGACCTTCGGACGCACTGGTCCCACTGGCGCGTGGAGTGGGAGAAAAAGCTGGCAAGCGTCGAGATTACTTTTCTAAGAAGCGTTAGCGATCAGTTGAACGCCTTTCAATATCGCGTCACTAGCATGGACGCCGGCTATCGAGAGCAGATGCGGGCCCAACACGCGAATTTCGAAGCCGCCTTGGGACGGTCGTCGGAGGCGATTCAGCAAAGCGTCGCGACGCAGATTGAGGAGCTTCAGAAAAGGTTCTGGGCCGATTTCGGCCGAATCCGGCTGGAATACGAAACTATAATCCATGCAGAACTTCGCGCCATCCGGCAGAAGGCTTCTTTCGGCGCACCCGCGATCGCTGTAGCGCCGTCCGCTGAAGCCGCTTTCCATGATATTGATTGGCTGAAGTTTGCCGAGAGGTTCCGCGGCTCAGAAGCTACCATCCAACAACGGCAGAAAATATACGCCAGCCGATTCCGGGGACACGCTTCGGTGCTCGACATCGGGTGTGGCCGTGGGGAAATGCTTGAGGTTTTTCGCGAAGCTGGCATTCACGCGGTTGGTATCGACCTGAATGAAGACTCGCTCGCAGTCTGCCGCGGCAAAGGACTCGAAGTGGAATCGGCCAATTTGTTCGATTACTTGCGCGAGCTGCCGGATTGCTCACTGGGTGGAATCGTTTGTTCCCAGGTGGTGGAGCATCTTCCGCCGGAGCGCATGCCGGAACTGGTCAAATTAGCGCATGCGAAGCTACGAACCGGCGCCTTGCTCGCCATCGAGACGCCCAACCCGGAATGTCTCGCAATTTTCGCGACGCATTTCTATCTGGATCCCACGCACCGTCATCCCATCCCGCCGGCGCTGATGAGCTTTTATCTGGAAGAGGCCGGGTTCGGACGGATTGAGGTGGAGCGGCTGAGTCCTGCGATCGAAAGCATGCCGTCGTTGGCGGAATTGCCGGAAGGTTTTCGGAAGGAATTCTTCGGCGCATTGGATTATGCGGTGTTCGCGCGGAAGCTAGGCTAGCCGGTTCGCAGGCGAAAGCGCCTGCGCCACTTGCACTCCCCAACTATTGGCCTACAACGTAACTACATCAGCTCTTCATACAGCTGCTTCTGGCGCTGCGCGATCACATCCCAATCGAACGATCGCTCTACCGTCAGCCGCGCCTCGCGCTCCATCGCCTGTCTCCGCTCCGGATTCTCAAGCAAATCCAGAATCGCCCGCGCCATTTCGGGTCCCGTATTCGCAATCGTCACATCCACGCCCGGATTCAGATCCAGCCCGTTGATGCCGGCCTGCGTGCTGACGACAGCCTTTCCCATCGCCATGGCTTCCATGATCTTGATATTCGTACCGGCGGAAGCCACCAGTGGAGCAACCACCAAAGTAGCCTGCTGGTAAGCCGGACGCACGTCCGCGACGAAATCATCGATCTCGATACCGCGCTGCGCGAGATCCGGTTGGACGCGGTCGCGATAGCGATCCAAATAATATTGGTGCCGCGCACCCGCGATGATGTGTATTGTCGCGCCCGCCGCTTTCAACCGCGGCCAGGCCTCGCGCAGGAAAAAATCCACTGCCAGCACGTTCGGAAGATGCGCGAAGGATCCGATAAACAGCATGCGGCGCGGCTCTGGTGCGCCCTCGGCGGGATGAAATCGATCCAGGTCCACGCCATTGGGAAGACAAATGCCATGCCCGCTCCCCGATACCAGCCCGCGATCCTTCTCTGACATCGTTACCACGCGGTCCACCTGCGTCCAAGCCGCGGTCTCAAACCGGACCCAGCGCTTGAGCTGCCGACGCAGCTCCCAGTCGTCTCCCTGCGCCAGCAGCTGCTGGTAAAGATCCAGCGTCACGTCGTGCTCCACAAGAACAGTTTTGGCAGGCGCGCAGTCTCCAGCGTATTGGGCTAACTGAGTGAACTCAAGCTGCGCTAGCACTGGCTTCCATTTCAGAACTGTCTGGCGCAGCGCGGCGTGAAAGGCAGGCGAATCGAACTCTTCCACGATGTCGGGCCGGTCGGTGGAAGGCAGCAGGTGGGTTCCGGGACGCTTCACTAAAACCACTTCGGTACAAATTTCCAGAAGTTCAGCGGGCGCCTCGCGCGGATCGCCCGAGAAAGCCACCAGCACCTGGTCAAAGTCCTGGGCCGCGCGGCGCATCAGATTATACATTCGGACGGCGCCGCCATGCGCCAGCGGAAAAGGCAGGTAAGGAGTGGCCACCAGAACCACGGGCTTATTGCGCGGCGCGTGTCCAGGGATCACCGTGACAGCGCCGCTGCCGATGGCGAGGATGTGGTCATCCGGGAGCGCCGCCGCGGGAATCGGAGCGATGAAAAACGGTGCGCGCCAGGCTTGCGCCAAAGCCGACAGCGCGGCGGGATTGGAATTGGTTTGCCCGCTCAGAAGATTGAGCCGGTTTATTGCTTCGCGCCACAGCCTGCGGAATATTCGCCGGCTTCCGATAGTGCGCACCAGAAACCGCAGGTAGTTCAGCTCCAAAATCCGATCCAGAAATTCCGGCGTGTAGTAGCGCGACGTAGTGGTGCGGTGCCGATGCAATGTGCGAGCCCCGGCGGCAAAAACGGAAGGCCAACCTTGTTGCCAGCCGCGAAATCCGAGATCCAGATCCTCCACATAAGCAGGCTCGTAGATCTCATCGAGGCCGCCCAATTGGAGTAACTTTCGCGCGTCGAAAAGCGAACAGCCACCGCTTCCATAAAGAACGTAGCTTAGATCTTCCCCGGGGAAGGGCAGCTCGCAGCGCACCGGGAAATCGATCCGCTTGCGCTCCGACGCGACTGTCATCACGGCCTTGCCAGTCTCTTCACGCCGTACGCCTTCCGGGAAAAGGATTTGCGCGGTGGCGCAAAATAAATCCGGGACGGCGCGGAAGGCCGTGCTGAGCGCCGAGAAAAACCCCGGCTCCACCAGCATGTCGTTATTGAGCAAGCAGACCTGCGCATAACGGGATTTCCGAATACCAGCGTTGACGGCGCGCGCAAATGACAAAGCGGCCGGCGATACTTCCAACACCACGCTCGGGAACTCGTTCCGTAAGAAATCCGCCGTTCCGTCATCGGAGCCGTTATCCACAACGACAACTTCACCGCCGATCTGTTCCATTTGGCGAACCACTTCCGGCAGCATCGCACGCAGCAAATCTTGGCCGTTTCGCGACGGTATCACCACGGAAATGCCCGCCGGACGCGGCCCCGGATCTGGCGTGAGCGAACGCGTCGGCAGAACGGCTTTGATTAGGCCAGCCTGGAAACCCGCGGCTTTCGCGAACAAGTTCAGCAATGGCCGGCGGAACGCGTTCGGATGAGCGAGCCGCCAAAGAAACGTGTACGCTGTTCCTCCCGGCGAGAAATGCCAGACCAGGAAATTGCGCGTCCGCCAAAGGATATGGCGGAGAATGGTCACGGCCGATACTGGCCGCAACATAAAGTGCCCGAAACCCTCGTTGAATGCGAGAAAATTCCAGGGCGCCAGGAAAAACGCGATCCAGCGCATCCGCCAGTAGGGCATGCGCGGTTGCAGGATCACGGCTGAAATCCGAATCTTCCGGTTTCGAAAATGCCAGCGAAACAATGCGAGGTTTTCCCAGAACCCCCGCGAAACAGGAAAGGGAATCCAGTCCACAGAATCGGCGAATTCAGAAACGGGCGCGAATTCAGAAACCACCACCAGCGGGAGGTCGGGAAGGATGCTCCGCATGTGCTCGATCGCGGTGGGAATCAGGTCCTCGGAGCCCGAAGCGAACAGGACCTTGACGGTTTCGCTCAAATCAGTGCGTGGCGGCTGGCCTCGAACGCATTATTCTTGCGGTCGTCCCACTGAGTTAGCGCCTGCAGGCAGAACGCGGTGGAAACCGGATTTACGTAAGGCAGACCGTCCGCGCCCTTACGTCCGAACAGAAATCCGCCACCCACGCGGATGTTGGATGATTCCAGTTGAAAACTTGCGGCCTGTTCCGCCTCATGCGCGGCCGCGTGAAGATCGAGTGGAATGTTCGCCATCTCGCCGTACAGCCGCGCCCGCAACAGCTGTGCATAAACGTCGGAGCGGGCAAAGGTTGGAGCGATTTCCTGAATGTACGCAGCCACGCGATCCAGGCCGGCCCGGAAGGCTTTCACGCACTCCGGGCGATCTAGAACCGGTAGCAGACCCTCCAGGAAGTAAAGATAGGCGTGCAGACGATCCATAACCTGCTCGCGGCTGGAGGCGCCGGGCAGAAAGCTGCTCTCGCTGCGGAGCGCGGATTCAACGGCAGCTTCGTAAGCCCGCAGAAATTCCGAGTCTCCGGTAGCCTCAAAAAGTTCGTACCAGGCCATGGCGGATTTCAATTGGTAACACCCCGGAGCCGCCGACCAGCGAGCCGCATAAGCCAATGGATTTTTGTCCGGCAAAGCGAGTATGGGATGAATGGCTTCGGCCGCGCGAAAATCAACCACCATGGAGCGGCCTCCGGCAATGGCAGTGTCTCGCAACTGGTCGTCTTGCGACATACGCCATGCGGCCAGCAGTCCCCGCACGATGATGCCGCAATCGAAAAAGTACGCCAGGGCGTGCGGTTGGGTGCCGTTCTTTGAGTGCTCGAACGGAAACGTGCCTAGGCGAGCATCCCAAGCCGTGTTCGCCAGGAATCGAGCGGCGCGAAGACCCGCTTCCAGGTATTGCGGCTGGCCGGTCCGCTGGTGCAGATACAGCAGGGCGCTGACGGCGTAGCCGGTTATTTCAGTGGAAACGCCGGCATTTGCTCCCAGGTCGGACCGGTAATATCGGGCAACTCCACCGCTCGATTCCTGAATTCCAGAGTCCAGAAACCAATGACCAGCCTGTTCGATCAAACTGTTCGTCCGAGTAAACAAATGAAGATTGTATCACCCAGTGCCGTAAGCGCGAGTCTCCATGCTTCGGCTTGGCAGCCGTCGTGCTACCAAGTCAGGCTGGTATAGAAGCTATATGATTTCTGGCGGATTAGTGTGCGCGGGCTTCACGCCTGTAGCGGCGGGTGCCACACCCTTGGGTTTGGAAACCGTGAAAACGAAACCGGAGCCTGCCTGAATCCGTCCGAGGTTGTTATACTGGGTCGTTAACCCGCGAAGTTCAATCTAATGAAGCTCTGTCTATTAGGATTCATCACATCTGCGGCCATGTTCGGGGCCACCGCCATGGATTTCATGACCGGCCAGGCGGCCCGTATCGTAATTGGCCAGGTCAATTTCACCCAACAAGACATCGGCACTCCCACTCAATACGTGCTGGGAGCGTGCAGCGGCTTAGCGTACGCGAACAACACGCTGTTCGTCGTGGATTCCAACCACATCCAAGCCACGCCGGTACAGAACCGCGTTCTACTTTACAACAACGTTTCCACTATGATCCCGGCGCCCACCGCCGAGATCCCGCAAGGAACCCGCTGCGCGGTTTGCGTAGGAAATAATCACAATGGCAGCGCCAGCCTGGTAGTCGGACAAACGGATTTCTCAGGAAGTAATCCTAGCCTGACGCAGAGCGGGTTTACGAATCCTTCCGCGGTGGCTAGCGATGGGAAGATTA
>DASYNU010000054.1:0-51120 GCA_036008345.1 Bryobacteraceae bacterium | reverse complement strand
CCGTCGCCGTTGAAATCTCCCAGCACGAAACTTTCGTCAAATTGGGCGCGTTCCTGGTTCTGACAGGCCGTCGCGGCCAGCGTTTCCTGAAAAGACGGTGTTTGCGCGCGCAGGCAACAGGCTGCGGCCAGGAAGGACAGGGACACGAGCCAGGATGGAGATCGCATCACTTGGAATTCTACCTCATGTGCGTCGCCATTCTAGGGTTTGGTAAGAATTCCCCAATCGTGTTAGTTGGTCAGCGATTTGGGCTGCTTACCAGGCGCCATGGCCGCGACCCATCCCCATTCGGAACGGGAGCCCAGCCAAGAACTGGTTCCGCTTTTTCGCTGGCCGTATTTCTGATCTTGCCATGCTTGGCTGCTATCTTGGAGCGAGGGAAAAGTTGGGGTTGGAAAGTGGTGGTTCACCCAGATGACCTGAAACGTTGCTCTGAGCATTGCCGAGCGTGGCACCGGCGCGCCGGTATAAATATAATTAGAAAGAATCCTTTCCAGGCCGGTGACGTCGACCAAGGACTGGCTGCTTGAGAAACAGGGCGCACACGATGATTGATGACTTGCTGTGGTGGACGACTACGCTCAGGACAGCGGGCCAAGCTTAAATTCCCCGCAGTGCTATATCGCAGAGGGAAGCGTCCGTTATGAAGGCACGAACGGAGCGGCGGATTCGGCGAACCGGGCCGGACACGCGGATCCCAGCTTTGGATGGCTTTGCCGCCCGAGCCGAAGCTAGAACCCGCCCTTTTCCTTCTTCAACTCGCGTTGCTGGTCCAAATAGGTTTCGCCGTTGGTGATCCAGTCAGCGGCCGGCTCGTCTTTGAGATAGTGTGCGAACCACGCAAAGATCCGCCGCTGATAGTCGATCTGATTTGGTTTCTTCCGCAAGCCGTGGTCCTCACCTGCGTACTCGATTAAGACCACGTTCTTCTTCGCCCGCCGCGCGATGTTATATAGCTCGACGCCTTGGTGAAAAAAGACCGTCCCATCGCTGTCGCCCACTTCAATCATCAGCGGCGTCGTCATGTTCTGGACATTGAACACCGCGGAATTTCGGATATAAGCCTCTAAGTCCTCATAAAGCGGAACCTGCATTCGCTGCTGGCCTGTTTCAATATGATCGGTTTCGGCAATGCCGCTGCTCCAATGATGATTGCCGTAATTGCTGATCAGATCGGTGATCGGAGCGCCAGCGACCGCGGCCGCAAACAACGTGGTGTGGGTTGCGAGAAACGCCGTATCGAAGCCGCCCCAGGAATGCCCCATCACGCCAATCTTCTTCTCATTTACCAGGCCCTTCGCGAGCACTGCCTGCAAGGCGGCGGTCACGCATTCGGCCACGGAAAGTCCCGGCTCGCGCGGCCGGAAAACAATATCCGGCATAAGCACGAAGTACCCGTGACTGGTCATCGCGCTGGCGTTGTAATACTGCCGCTCGGAGAGCGGGCTGTAACGATGCACCCCGTCAGAAAGCTTCTCGTAGAGATAGACGATCATGGGGTACTTCTGGCCCGCTTCGTAACCGGCGGGATAATACAATGCCCCTTGCAGCCGTTGCCCATGCACCGACTTGTATTCGATCAACTCCGAATGGCTCCATGCGTAATTACTCTGGAAGGCGTTGGTCGCCACCACCCGCTTGGCACCCGTGAGTTCCGGCCCTCCGGCCAGCAGGCTAGGCGATTCCTCGAAGGTCTGAGTCACATACACATACACCGGGGCGTCCTTCGCCTTGGCCAGTTGGTCGATGTCCTTGTCTTCCCATAGCAAGCGCTCGGTCTTGGGTGTGGCGTCATTAAGACTGAGGCGCGCGTAGCCCGATTTCTTGGTGAAGATACCGAACGCATGCAAGTACAACGGCGTTCCCGGATCGATGAACTCTTCATCCGGATCTAGTTGCACATACCTGTAACGAATCTGCCCGGCCGCACCATCGGTGAGTCTCACCGCTCGCGAGCCATCGGGCGCAATCCGCCAAAGGTCGAACTTGTCATATACGATGACCTCGGCATCGTCCTTGGTCCATCCGGCAACGCCAAACGGCGGCAGTTGCTTCACCGTGAAGTCGGACTCGCGATCAATAAACGACGTCTTCACGCCCTTGGTGATATTCACCACCGCGTGCGTTGCCACATTCACGGTCCAATAGTCATTGTCCTGTAGATATAAGAGGTACTTGCCGCCGGGGCTGGCTGCAAGGTAGTTGTCATTCAGCAGGTCCTCCTTGATACGGGTGGACGTGCCGGTCTTGAGATCCACCAGGGACAAATCGACCGCCGGCCTGCCAATGCTGCGGTCCAGCGCATATTGCTTCCATTCGGTGGAGTACGCGGCCGTCTGGTTCTTGAGCGGCGTGACTTGTCCCATCAACTCGCGTCCTAGCGGGACTGCCAGATTTGAATCAACGTGCCACACCGCTAACAGATTGCGATGGCGTTGCTGTTCGACACCCTTCTTCTGTTTAGGCAACACCTCGGGGTCCCTCCAGTGCCAAACATCTACGGATGGCTGCTCCTCCACGTCTTTGGTGCTGTCTTTAGCCCCATCTTTAGCCGCATCCTTCGGGGCGTCTTTTGCCTTCGGTGGCTTCTCATACCATTTGGCGATTCCGAAGAAGACGTCGCTTCCGTTTGCCGACCACGCGAGTTTTCGATACGCGGCAATCCGCATCCCCGCCCCGATTTGAGTTCCTGTACCGGGGTCGAACTGGTGTGCGCGCTCATCAGTTTCGCCGAGGTGATTCCAGGCCAGCAGGACCTGATTCTCGCCCTCATACTTCTCGTCCACTCTGGAACGCAGTACCGCGAGATCGGCACCGTCTTTTCGCCACGCCAGGCCGCTGTAATTTGCGCCGGATGAATCCAGCACCCTCAGCGTTCCGGTAACCGTATCGAAGACTTGGATGCCGTTGCCGGTTTTATCGGGAATCGCAATCGTAAATGCCAGCAGGTGCCCTTTCAGGCGATAATCCTGCCAGAGATATTCAGAGGCATTGCCCAGAGCGATGTCGCGGCCAGAGGCCAGATTGCGGACAATTAATGTCGCGCCCACCGGGCTCTCATCTTCAGAAGGCTTGGCCGCCGCGTCACCACCGCCGCCAGCGGCTGGTTTCTCCGGCGCATACCGCCGCATTGCCAGCCACGTTCCGGAAGGACTGAAAGCGAATGTGTCGATGCCTTCGATCTCCGATTGTTCGCCCGTCGCGAGGTTAGTCAGTCCCAGCTTGTTTTGAATGGGTTTCTTGTCCTTGCGAAGCTTTTCCTCCTGCGCTTCGGAACGGCCGATGGCATAGGCCACCCAGCGGCTGTCCGCGGAAAACGCCGGCTGCAGACCAAAGGCAACGGTCTTCGTGAGATCGCCATCAGTGCGCGCCAGACGGAGTTCGTTATTGCCGTTGGAGCGGTTGACGCCATAGGCAAGCCATTTACCATCCGGCGAGACCTTTCCGGGCAGCCGTCCGCCGAAAGTGAGAGTTTCCCACTGCCCATAGTCGGCGGGTGTGGGAGGCTTTTTGTTCTGGCCTTCGAGTAGAGCGAGACAGACGATTGCGAGTGGAAATGAGAGGGTGATGAGACGCATCTGACGAAGAAGGTTAGCACGGAATCCCGGTTGCAGTCAGACGGGCAGGCAGTGTGTAATTCAAACTAATTTGTGGGAAGCCGGCTTCTCATCGAGTGAGTTACTCGCTGGTCCCACCAGGCCTCATTCGAACTGAAAGTCGTTTTCGTTCACAATCGGCTCCCAAGACATGTCGGTCGCGTAGGATCGTAAGACACCGCGGCCAACCTCACGGACGTATTCGGGCATCCCGGCTCAAAATGGAATGCTAACCTATTGGCGCGCGGTCCGCCGACGTTCAACCCGGCCGGTACAGCGGGGCCGGTAAGATAGCAATCGAATTCGGGTTAGCCGGCGGCAACAGGTCACAAAAGGTGCATGGATGAATGCTGATGAGATGAGAGCGTTGCAGGCACCCCTCAAAGAGCAGTATCGACAACGTTCAGACACGGCGCTAGTCACGCTCCGAGCGGAGGGGCGTATCGGTGAGGGTATCACCTGCAAAATAGAAACTGGAAAGGGACTGGTTGCAGCGGGGCTTCATCCGGCGACAGGCGGCGACGGGCTGGGCGCGTGCTCGGGTGATATGCTGCTCGAGGCATTGGTGGCCTGTGCCGGTGTCACGTTGAGCGCAGTGGCCACGGCGCTAGGCATCCAGTTACGGGACGCAACGATTCTCGCAGAGGGCGATCTCGACTTTCGCGGCACTCTAGGAGTGTCCAAAGATGTTGCGGCCGGGTTCCATCGCATTCGACTGCAATTCGATCTGGACACGGATGCCAGCGAAGAACAGATTGCTACGCTGCTCAGTCTGACAGAAAGGTATTGCGTTATTTATCAGACGCTAAGTCACCCGGCCAAGATCGACGTCGGGCATCGTGTTACAGCCAGGTGAATTGTCCATAAGTTGATAGGCCAGCTAATGGGTGTTGGGGTGCGCCACGGTTGCAGTGGGAACCCGGGCGGATCGCGCGCCCTTCGGGCCTAGGTCGTCGTCGCCGATTCCGCCTGCTCGGCCTTCGGCAGCTTGAAGTACCCCACGACGCCGATTCCTACCAGCATCGCAGCGCTTCCATAATAGAGGTTGGGAATCCCAATCTTTTCCGCCACCGGACCAGCCACGAACATCGAGATCACCTGCGACCCAGCCACCAGCGACATCAGGCAGCTCATCACTCGTCCCAATAGTTCGTGCGGCGTCTCGTGCTGGATCAGCGTCATCGCCGTGATAAAAATCGCGGATGCGCACAGGCCCAACCCCAGCATTCCCGCCGCGGTCGACGCCATCGTGCCGAACGCCGCCGTGATCAATACCGCTATGCCCATTCCGCCCAGACCGTACACCACCAGGTTCTGCTTCGGGATGTGCCGCGCAAACCGCGTGAGCAACTGCGTCCCGGTGATCATGCCGACGCCGATCAAGGTATTCAGCACACCGAACGCCGCGGACGTCGAGTGCAGCACGTCGCGCACGTAGATGGAGAGCAGCGCGCCGAAGCAGCGCATTGCGAACATCCCCGCCGTCATCGAGACAATCACAAACGAAATCGTCGAGTGCTTGAAGATGAAACCGAATCCCTGCCGCATCGAATCGAGCACCGCGCTCGATTCCGTGCGCACCGCCGGCCGGTTGATGGTCAGCGTCATCACCAGCGCCGCTGAAAAGAAAAAACTGAAGCTGTCGTAGAGGAAGCAGGAGTTCGCACCGGCAAGCTGCACCAGCTCTCCGGCGACGCTCGGGGCCACGATCATCGACCCCTGCTGCGCCTGCGACATCAATCCGTTCACTGCCATCAGCCCCGCCATCGGGACCAGCGTGCGCACCGCCACCGATTGCGCCGGAACGAAGAAGGCTGAGACCGCGCTCATCGCGAACAGGATGATGTATATCACGTACAGGTTGTGCACGAACACCAGCGCCAGTACCAGCACGCCGCGGATCAGGTCGCTTGCGATCATGGTCCGCTTCAAGTGCCACCGGTCCACGAAGACGCCGGCCAGCGGGCTGACAATCGCCAGCGGCGCCATAAACGATACCAGCACCATCGCCACCTGCGTCGCCGTTCCGTGCAGCTCAAACGTGACCACCGCGATGATTGCGAACACCGCCAGGAAGTCCCCGAACACACTGACAATCTGCGCGATCCACAGGCGCCGCACCGGCCGAAGCCGCAACACGTCACTAAAAGATAGAGGTGTCCCTGGTTTGCCGGCGATATCGATTCCCGCGGGACCGGCGTTCGACGCCTTCTCGTCCTTGATCGACCCATCAATTTCGTCTAAACGCTCGGGCATCCAATCTCCTTTTTCACTGTGCTCATTGCCTCAAGTTCCGGGCTGTGGCATGCGGAACGATGGCCATCCGGCTGGTTGCCGTTTTCAATTTCGTGGGAAGCAGGGCTGACTAAATCACCTGTGCGGTTCTTCCTTCTCAGGCTAACCGAATTCGGGTTGGAAAATCGAGTTTTATGATCCATCGGATGAGGACTATATCTGTCTTTTTATCAACGCGTTAGACTTCTGGTTGGGCGGGCTGCTATTCTTGAATTGGGTACTGCATGGTGCCCGCTCCGATTCGATAGATCCCAGCTTGCGCGCGCGTCTCGCCCGATTTCAATTCCCTCAGATTTATTGCGTGAAAGAGCGCGCCTTAGTCATGGAACTGGTGGAAGGCGACACACTCAAGGGACCGCTACCTGTGGAGACAGCGCCGAGCTACGCCAGTCAAATCGCCGATGCGCTGGAAGCGGCCCACGAAAAAGGGAAGATTCTTTTCTCCGAGCCGCGGTTTCGTATTACCTTGCCACTTTTGCCAAGGATAATTGCCTTCAACATTCGGGAGCCATGCGGCTGCCGCAGTTTCTCGTGAAAGGTCACCGTTAGACGGAGGACTTCGAAATCGATATTTGCCGCAGAATCGTCTATAGAATAGGGCTAGAACTATATGCGAAGACATCTTATTGCGGCTGTCGTATCCGCAGGGCTGCTGGTTGGGCCTGCGGTACCGAATCTTGCCGCTGCAACTCAGTACCATTCTTATCGACGACACATTCGGCACAAACGCCACATTAATACCGCAAGGCGTGTAGGCATTGGTGCGGCTGGTGGAGCGGGGATCGGTGCGCTGGCCGGGGGACCGGTAGGAGCTGGTATTGGTGCGATAGCGGGTGCAGGAGCGGGCGCTCTGTATGATGCGCATCAGAAGCATCATGGGCACAACTAGCGTTTGCCCGGCGGCGTGACCGTGTATCGCGCTTTCTTACAGGATGGAGCTCATCAACAGGCAAGCGTATGGCTTCCGCAACTTCCAAAACCACAGACTCAGAGTTAAGGCATTGTGTTCTTGAGATCCGTTAGATATCGCTGGCATTACGAACGCTGCAGTCCATTGTGGTCCCAAGAAATTGGCTGACTCGCATCGGCATCGCCCGCCTGACTCCCAGCGCTGCTCTTCAAGGAAAGGTCATTTCGATCTGATATGGTTGACTTATGTTGGGGTGTGTTTAGGGGCAGGAGAGAAGGGGATGAAATTGATTAATCGATTGATTTGGATGACGGCGGCTTCGGCCTGCCTGCTTGCTGCGCAGGATGATCCGCCAGGACGCGTAGCGCGGCTGAGCTATACCTACGGTTCAGTTTCCTTCCAGCCGGCCGGCGTGGATGAATGGTTTCCGGCCGACTTCAATCGGCCGCTGACTACCGGCGACCATGTTTTTGTAGATCCGGCCAGCACCGCGGAATTGCAAATCGGCGGCGGTGCTTTGCTGCTAGGCGGTAAGACCGCCGTGGACATTTTGAATATGGACGATTCCAACATTCAACTGCGGCTGAGCGAAGGTACGCTGTTGATCCGCATTCGTTCGCTTGGCGATCAGAACAGTTTCGAGGTGGACACGCCTAATCTTGCATTCTCACTGTTGCAGAACGGCGACTACCGGATTGCGGTGAACCCCGATACCTTAGTCACTGCCGTGACCGTAAAAGGAGGCGAGGGTCAGTTGAATGGCCCGGATCAAGCCTTCACCGTACATCCAGGCGAACAGGTGCAGGTGGCGGGCGCCGATCAGCCCAGTTATCAGCGCTTCGATATCCCGCCGCCGGATACCTTAGATAATTTCAACGCGCAGCGCGAACAGCGCGAGGACCAATTGCCATCGGCCCGTTACTGCTCGCGCGACATGGTGGGTTACCAGGATTTGGATCAACATGGAACCTGGCGCAGCACGCCGGATTACGGTATGGTTTGGGTCCCTAATGGAACCCCCGTGGGGTGGGCGCCATATCACTTCGGACATTGGGTCTGGGTGGATCCGTGGGGCTGGACCTGGGTGGATGACGCGCCCTGGGGCTTTGCGCCATTTCATTATGGGCGCTGGGCCTACGTCGGCGGGGCTTGGGGCTGGATTCCCGGACCAGTGTCTCAGCGGGCCGTGTACGCTCCGGCGCTGGTGGCCTGGGTGGGCGGAGATGCGGTGTCCGGCGGAATCGGCTGGTTCGCGCTAGGCCCGCATGAAGTTTTTGTGCCCTCCTATCACACCAGCCCGACGTATGTTACGCGACTGAATGTCAGCAACACCGTCATCGTGAACAATGTCAACATCACGAACGTCAACATAACGACCGTGAATTATGTGAATCGGTCCGCGCCGGGTGCGGTGATGGCCGTGCAACGGGACGCCTTCGTGGCTGCCAAACCGGTGCAGAGTGCCACCGTCACAGTTCGTCCGGAGGCGATAAAATCGGCGCCTGTCGTGGCCACGGCCGCAGCGGCGCCCACGCGCGCCAGCGTGACCCGGGCAGCGACGCCCGGCGCTAACGTGCCTCAACCAGCGCCGGCCGTATTAGCGCGCCCGGTGGTGGCGAAGAAAACACCTCCACCTCCGCCGGTGCCGTTTGCTCAGAAACAGTCCGCCCTGGCTTCCAATGGCGGGCGTCCGCTCGACAATAACCAGGTGCAGCAACTGCGCCAGGCACAACCTGCGCCGCGTGCTCTGGTGAAACAGGTGCAAGCGCGCGCTCCGGCTGCTCAAGCCCCAGCGGGAAAAGGGCCAGCGCCTTCCATCGCGGCGCCCCCCGCGCAGCGCCCGCCTGTAAATACGCAGGCAGCTCCGCCGCAGCCCAAGGAAACTACGCCGCCGGAGCGCCACGTTCCGCAGCCGGCCAGTTCAACAACACCGCGTCCAGTCGAACCCACTCGATCGACCTCGCCGGAGCCGGCAGCCAAGACAGCGCCCAAGGAAACTACACCGCCGGAGCGCCACGTTCCGCCGCCGGCCAGTTCAACAACACCGCGTCCAGTTGAACCCGCTCGATCGACCTCGCCGGAACCGGCAACGAAGACAGCGCCCAAGGAAGACAAGAAGGATTCAAAGGCGAATCCAAAGAAAGACTCTACGAAGAAGGATGATAAGAAGGTCGAAAAGAAGGACCAGAACTAAGCTCCGCGCGGCGCGCCGAAGACTGACAGATATTGATTAACCAGTCGACGGCGACGGAGGCGGGCTGGCCATACGCGATCAGCATGCCGGGCAGCTACAAGCTGTCCGGCAAACTGGTGGCGCCAACGAATAGGCAGGCTATTCTGATTGCCGCATCCAACGTAACACTTGACCTCCGCCGGCCCGCGCCCGGTTGTTACCAACAACATCATCAACTGCGTCGGAGACTCGGGAACTCCTTCCGGGATCAGCGTCAACGTTAACAGTATCGGGTTTTAGCCGGCGCTGCTTGCGGCGCGAGCCACAGTGCTTTACGAAAGCTGGTTGTTTCCGCTACTGAGCCAGTTCACCGCGAAGCCACGCACGTGCCAGTCGAAGTTCATGCCGAATACTATGCGCGGAGCGGTGGATGGCCACCGCGATCTCTTCGGCAGTCATGCCGCCGAAATAATGCATCTCGACGATTTCGGCCAAAGTCTTATTCTCCTCCGACAGAGCTTCCATCGCCCGGTCCAATTCAAGCAATCGAAGTTGGGGCGGGCTGGCGCCTGAGCCAATTTGAATGGCCGTGTCCCAGGTGACTCGCCGTTCCTGACCACCTCGCTTGGCCGCGGCAGAGGCGCGCGCGTAATCGATCAGCACCTGCCGCATGGTGCGCGCCATGACCGCCAGAAAATGCGCGCGGTCGGCGAATTGCGGTTCCCCACTGTCGAACAGCTTGAGATACGCTTCATTGACGAGCGCGGTTGGCTCGAGAGTCTGGCCGGGACGCTGCTTCCGCATGACTCGTTGGGCGATTCGCCGCAGTTCGCTGTAAACTAGCGGCATCAGTTCGTGAAGCGCCCGCTCGTCCCCCTCGCGCCAGCGGTATAAAAGCAATGTGATCTCGGACGCCATTTCGAGTGCGTATGGCTATTGTCGCGCGCTCGACGCCCTGCCGTGGGCGCCTATTCCGGGCCAATATTTGCGGCACTTAGGCGATTCACGCATAATGTGTCTTAGCCTGGCCAGCCTGGAGAGGAGGCGTTCATGCGGGAAGAGTTAGTCGCGCTTTTCCATGAAGTAGCCGATCTTTCACCTACCGAGCGTGAGGCCTACTACGCCAGCCGGCTAATTCCATCCAGCCTTCGCGATGAGCTTGAACGTCTCCTTCGATTCGATACAGAATCCACTTTAGCCGACCGCATCGCGGGCGCTGCCGGGGAGTTTCTCGCGGCCGAATCCAATTCCGTGGAGGCGTCTGTCTGGGGTCCTTATCGGGTCACTAGGCTGCTGGGCCAGGGTGGGATGGGCGCGGTATATCTCGCCAGGCGCGCCGACGGCGAGGTGGAGCAACAGGTCGCGATCAAAGTGGTTCGCGGCGGACCCGGTCTGCCGGGGTTTCAGCGGCGCTTTTTGGAAGAGCGCCGGATTCTCGCGTCCCTAAACCATCCCGGCATCGCCCGCCTGCTGGATGCCGGACGCACCGGCGATGGCGAGCCTTATCTGGTGATGGAGTACATCGACGGGGTTGCAATCGACGCATATTGCTCGAAGCTGGACTTGCGCGGTGTTCTGAATCTTTTTCTGCTGGTTTGTGAGGCCGTCTCATACGCACATCGCAATTTGATCATCCACCGCGACCTGAAACCTTCCAATATTCTGATTGACCCGGCCGGACAGCCCAAATTGCTGGATTTCGGCATCGCCAAGATCGTGGACGACGCGGAGGCTACCAGGACGCTGGTCCGTGTTTTGACTCCGGAATACGCCAGCCCGGAGCAGATGCGCGGCGAAGCTCGCAGCACCGCGACGGACATTTATTCACTGGGAGCCGTATTGTACAAGCTGCTCACGGGGACGGCCCCGAACTCGCCGGATTCCGTGGAAGAATCAGTGACTGTGCCCGCAAGCCGTATAAAGCCCGATCTCCCGCACGATATCGACTTCATTCTGCGTAAGGCGCTGCGTGCGGAGCCGGAAGAGCGCTATGCCAGCGCAGACGCTTTCGCCGCCGATATCCGCGCCTTCTTAGAGAACCGGCCGGTTCGCGCCCGCGCCGGCAATGCCTGGTATAGAACGCGAAAGTTTGTGCGGCGCTATTGGGTGCCGGTCACAGCCGGCGCCGTAGCCGTGATCGGTCTTTCCACCGGGCTGTATCTTGCGAACCGCGAGCGTTCTATTGCTGAGCAGCGATTCCGCCAGGTCCGTCAATTGGCGAACAAGATATTCGACATCGATGTCGCGATCCGCAACACGCCCGGCACTACCAAAGCCCGGCAATTGATCGTGTCCACTTCACTTGAATATCTGCAAAAGGTGGGCGCGGAGGCACACGGCGACAAGGACTTGACGCTCGAGATCGGCTCCGCCTACGTGCAGCTGGCGCAGGTGCAAGGCGTTCCAGTGAATTCGAACCTGGGCCAGTTCGCATCGGCGGATGAGAGTCTCCGCAAGGCCGACCAGTTGGTGGAATCCCTCTTGAAATCGGACGCGCGAAACGGCCAGGCGCTGCTCACTTCGGCCACCATCGCGCATGATCGCATGGTGTTGGCCGACTCGCAAAACAAACGCGAGGAGTCGTTGGCACAAGCGCTCCGGAGCGCTGAAAAAATGGACCGATTCATCGCCCTCGGCCCCCCCAAACCGTACGACGTCAGGGAAATCTCGTACATGTACGGCAATGTAGCCGTAACGCTGGCCGATTACCACAGGCTGGATGAAGCCATTCGGTACTCTCGGCGTGCGATCGAGGTCGCCCAACAAATACAGGGAACCGGCGGACAACAGAGCTTGGCTTATGGAGTTCTGGCGGATGCGCTGCGCGGATCGGGACAACTGGATTCCGCTTTGACGACGATTCGTGAATCCCGCAAGCTTGAGGAGCAGCAAACCGAAACCGACACGGAGTGGCAGCGCGCGAACCTGGCGCTTGCTCTTCTGCGTGAAGGTTCAATCCTGGGTGAGGATCAAGACATCAGCCTGGACCGGCCGCAAGACGCAGCCGTGGTATTCCGGCAGGCACTTGACATCGCGAACGAACTGGCAAAGAAAGACCTTGACGACAACGCCCATCATCAACTGGTTGGCGAAGTGGGACGGCATCTGGGTGATGTTCTGCGCCACATCGATCCGCAGTCGGCCCTGAGCGTTTACGACGCTTGCATCCGCAGCCTGCGTGAGGCTCGGAATACGAATATAGCGACCCGCCGGCAGGAGGCGAAACTGCTGGCCAGTTCCTCCTACGCCCTGCGTGCGTTAAAGCGCGAGAGCTACGCCAAACAGCGGGTTGACGAGGCTTTCGAACTTTTACGAAGAACAGGGGATTATCCGGCGGCGAAAATCGAATTGGCCAGCGAAGCCGATCTCGCGCTGCGGGCTTTGGCCGACCATTATGCAGCGAGTGACCAGCTCGCCAAGGCCGCCGACACCTATCGCGACCTGCTTGCCAAGGTGAACGAAATGAATCCCGATCCGGAAAACGACCTTCGCAACGCTGTTTACATGTCGAATGCCTACGAGGCCCTGGCCCGCGTTCTGCGTCAAGATCGCCACGCCCGAGAATCCACTAACTGGGAAGCAGAGCGCCGCAAGCTGTGGGAACACTGGGATAAAAAGCTTCCCAACAACAGCTTCGTGCGTCGGCAGATGGCGGCCGTCCCTGCGAACTAGCTAGTACTTTCCCGCATCCACTCGCCCCGCCAAAAACGTCTCCAGATTCCGTTCTCTGATAGTAGAGGCAATCTTTATCTAGTTGTGATTGGCAAGGAAAATGCCGCGCGGCTAGTTCCCAAGGAGGGAGGCATATGAGTAGAGGTCTATTTTTCGCGATCACGGCGTTTCTGAGCTTTGCGGGCCCGGCGGGCGCGGACGTGTGGCAGGTTGGCGACGAGACAACCTACAATCAGGGTGTCTGGGGCGCTCCGCCCGATAATGTAGGTGCCGTACTTCTGGCGGCCGACTTCGACACGGTCTATGCGGCAACGGGCGGCGTCATTGTGGGATCGCTCAGCGGTTTTACAATGGTCTTCATTGATGTTGATTCTGTGCTGGTCTACCAGCCCTCGGTAGGTCCTTACGCGCCGCTCAACAGTAGTGTGCTCGATCCGGTTACGACGTCGTCAGGAGCCTTCGGCGGAGATGTGCTTGCGCTTGAATTTAACGTCGATTTTTCGGATGCAGGCTTCCTTCCCGCAACCTCCGGCATTCCGTTCGGGAATCTCCTGCTTGAGGGGTTTAGCACCTTGCCGCAGCTAGACGGTCTGACCGTGCGCCAGTTTCTCGGGGACATGAACACATTGCTAGGGGGCGGTTCCACGATCGTCAGCATCGATGACCTTGGTACGATTGTTAACGAATTGAATTCCTCCTTCTCTAGCGGAACGCCCAACCAGTTCGCCCAAGACCATCTCGTCGCCCCGGCCGTGGTCACTCCGACGCCAGAGCCGTCGAGCCTGGCAGTACTCATAGCCGGCCTGCTCGGCCTCGCCGCGACAGCGCACCGTAAACGGCACCAACGTCGATCTTAACCGGCATCCGCCAGATTTCGGATCGTATATCAGTTTGAATTTCAGCAGCCGTGCTTTGCGCGATGTGTCGCCGAACAGTCCCCCGACACCGGTCGTAAGTCTGGAACCGGTGCCGGAGCCGAGTTTTGTTCTTCTATTCGTCGTAGGTCTTTTCTCTATGGCGGCTGCCCGCCACCAAAACACTTCCAGAGACGTGCGTAGCCGGCCTTGGGGGAAACCGGTTTTGTCATGCGCCACTCCGCAATTGCCACCACGATTATTATGTTCAGCCGATCGCCGAAGGTGGTATGCAGGCACAACTCGCGTGGGAAGAGGAACTCCATGCGGGTGTTAATTGAAGGGAGGCGCCTTTTAGGCAGGAGCACTAACTGCTTCTAGAATCATGGAGCTGGCGGAGGGAGTTGAACCCCCGACCCTCTGATTACAAATCAGATGCTCTACCAACTGAGCTACGCCAGCGCAACTGAATGCATTTTAGCATTTGGCGGCGTAGCTCGGTCCGCGGATGTGTTTGCGGCATAAATGTGGCGCGCGAGGCTCTTTCGAGGCCCTCACGAGAGACTTAGTAAATGCATTTCTGATTTAGCGCACTCGTAGTGCGTTCGTGGTGGCGCTCCCTGCTGGTCGCGGTTCGGTTTTTCGTACGAAGGAATGCCATGGCGAAGATTGCTGCTGCCAACAAAACCAGATACGACGGTTCGGGGGTGTTCGCGTCTTGGGTGAAACCTTGCGGGATATCCAGATTGGTGATGAAGTTGTCCGGGTTGTTCGGATCGTTGAAATTGATTGTAGGGTTCGGGAAATCATCGCCGAAGGGGAGCGTGATGGTCTGTTGAAATGCGCCACCTGGGGCGAAGAGGAACTGGGCCCCGGCGAGCATGGTGGTGACCGTTCCCACGTTTTTCACAAACGGTCCGGCGCCGGCTATCACTCCGCCACCGGCGCAGTCGCCGGGCGTGCCGAGCACTGACAGGTTCGCGTTGTTGACTTGCCCTTGAAATCCTATGGAGCTGCTGGGGGCGGCGGTGGCGTTTGCGTCACAAGTAGCGTTCAACATTTCTGAGAACGACCACGTACCCGGCACCGTAACGTATCGCTGGCGAATGGAAACATCTAAATACAAGCCGGCCATTCCCTGGTTGGCCGTCGCTGTGCCGGTGCCCCAGGCATAGATGTACTTTCCGGCGCTGTCGGCCGTTACGAATGTTCCGTTGAAGGTGACCAGGCCCAGCGGGTCGGCATAGTTGATAGGCTGCACAATGTAGCGATTCGCGCGCAACAGGTTATTGGGAATAAGTTGGAACAACGACCCATCGACGATATCGTCGGCTGGGCAACTGAACTGCGCAACATCGCAAATCACGAGAGCGACATCTTCGGCCTCGGCCGAAGGGGGTAGCGTTACGAAGAGTGTTAGGCCAAGGAAGAGTCCGGCCGGAAACAATACTCGGTTTCGATTCATATTTTCCTCCTCTGCGATTACCAATTGGGAGCAGTTTAACGCCAACTGTAATTGCTGTACAGACTAATTGGTACCCCGCGTACGAAATAGAGGAACAGTTGATTGTAGGGAGCCTGACAGGTGGATGTGGTATGGAGCGGGGTACGGGAATCGAACCCGTGTAAATCAGCTTGGAAGGCTGACGCCCGACCGCTAGGCCAAGTGGTCTTCGCCGGATGCTTACGCGAACGGTAGCACGATGCGAAACAACATACCAAGGGAGTGTGCCCGCGGAATGGTCAGTTTCTTACGCCACACCAAGCTTCTTGCATTTCTTCTCTACAGCTATCGTAATTGCGTTCGAAAAGTCAGCGTGCGCCTCCGAGAACGCAGCGACAGTGTTAAGGAACGGCACAAAAGCATCACCGTTTACGTTCACGTCCCCGTCGTCACCTATTTGCGCAAAGGCTTTCCAGCTTGTTTCCAGGCCTTGGACGGCGCTGCCATATTTTGCTTTTGCAGCATGTGAAACGAAGGGCGCATTTTCGTGAAGATGCTTGGCGGCAGAGATGAACCCCAATACATCGGTAGTGTATGTGGTGAAATCGTTCATCGAGAGAGTCACTTTGCAGTGACCGGCTTCATCATCGTGTGATGCAACCTTCATTGCATTAGTGAATTTCTCGTTGGCAACTCGAAAGGTCCCGGCGGCTATCATCAATCTCTCATTAGCCTGCTTTCCACCCTCAATCTGCCTCAACAGGTCGTTCGAGTTCGTCCCAACGAGGTTTTGTGATTGGACGCCACTATTGAACGACATCAGCACGGCGCTCCATGCTTTCGCAAAGCGTTCAGCAAATGCTGGATTCGAGCACATGTACCTTACGTCCAGTCCGTCTGAAGTTGAGAACAACAGCGAACCGTAGTGAACTACTGGAATCTGATAATTACCGTGAAAGCGTCGATCTGGACTTCCATCCTTGTTAGACTTGGCCCAGGTCTGCCCCGTGACTTGAGAATCGGACGGGATACTATCGGTTTCGGTGAAGCTCATTGACACCAGCTTTAGCGTCACAGTTTGAAAATCAATCAAGGCAAAAGCTTGTTTCGATGCCCGGTAGAGAATGAAGCCGGGATAGACGTACATGTCGCCGCCCGTATGATTCTGAAGGTGCGGTACCTTCTGTTCCCACTGAATCAGGTCACAAGAGTCGAGGCAGAACTTTACAGGATTACGTGTGATGGCTGTATTCGCCGTCGAGCGCTCGGCAACCCGGTTAATTTCTTTTTCGGTTAATACATTCCATATTTTCTGACATCCTGACAGGACGGCAAATTCGTCACGCATCTGAAAATACGGTTCCGCTTGTTCTCGGTCAAGTGTAATCTCTGTGGCGATGGTGGTCAATCGAAGCTGTTCCCGTAATTCTTCGAGTTTGGAAACCGCCGTGTCAGCCTTTTCCTTTCGGTCAGCAAACGATTGTTTGAAAAGCCGTTTCATGAGAAAGCCACGATCCCATTTCTGCCAACGGTTCGTGGCTGTGTTGGCCTCGAACGTCGCTGTCGAAATCTCGTTCGTGAGTGCTTCTCTCTCCTCGTAGGCGTCCTTCACGAGCGACCGTAGATGCTCCATGCTGTCACTGCCGAGAAGTTCTGTACTTGCGCTGTGGATTTCAATGGCGGACGTTGATACGGGACTAACCGGAAATGATGGCGGCGTTCGCTCCTCGGAACGCGGGTGTTGGTCAGATGATTGCGGCGAAAGACCGCCTATTCGTTGCCGATCCCATATTCCAGTGCCGGGTATGCTGACGTTGCGGTAGACGCCTCTTGGCCCTACGTTAATGCTGAATGGGGCTGCGCCAAGTGTGGCACTCAATCCACGGGCAGTAACGTTCAGCTTAATCCCGGGTAGCACCCGAAAAGTCTTGCGAAAACGCCAACCCATAGCATTAACCGTTACAATTCAAGCTCGCATCCGTCAAGAGACCGTCATCGCAGGCGTATTGCTTTCCCTACTGCGGTGGATAAAAGCCCAGCCCTTGACACGCCCGGACCTGTTGTTCTTCCCGAACCGTTAGATCCTTGACCTTCTTATCTATCGTGTTTTTGTAAATGTCCGTACAAGCCGCTCGAACCTTCCGTTGCTTTTCGGCGGCTTCAGCATCCTTTTCCGCCTTGATCTTGGCGTCCAGTGCATCGGATTCCGCCTGTCTCCGTTTCTGTTCGACCGCTCGTAGCTTCCGACGTGATGCTGCATCCGAATCCTTCTTCGCTTGGGCGTCAGCCGCCCTTCTTTCCTTTTCGGATGCCTTCCGGTCCTCTTCAGCCAATGCCGCTGCTTCAGCATCACGTTTGGCTTTGACTTCTTTCAGTTCGCTGCTTAGATCAACTGGTACGTCGGGGAAAGTGAACGATTGCCCCCTGAGGCTTTCAGCGAAGAGCAATTGGGCTTTAACGATTTCCGTCTTGCATCCGTCAACTTCGCCGACAAGAGAAAGCAGAGTGTCGTGATACTCCTTGATGGCGCCCACTCCGACACCGGTCGATACGGGAAGGGTCCACTGGCGTGCTTTCAGGTTGCACAGCCCACCGATGTCCAATTTGAGCTTGAGCGCTTTCCAAGGAGAGGACGTATTGTTTTGGATCTGGACAATAAGTCTTGGCCAGTAGTTACCGGATTCATTGAGTTGGATGAACCAAACGCTAAGGACTAGGTTCCCATCATCGAGTCGTAGGGTGATGTCTTCGCCATAAGCAACGGTTCCAAACAACGCTGCCACGATCAGGAATCGTCTGGATAACATCCCTTCCCTTCGTGGTCGCGACCGTGGCCGACGGTACCAGCATATCGCACGGTGGTACCCGACGCTGCACCCAAACAATGGGCGTAGAATTGTTTTAAGGAGTACGCAATGAAGTCTGAGCTAGAAAGCATCATCCGGTGGCTCGAAGGTAAGGACGAGACCAAGTGGGCCGATCAGATTGCTTTGGCAGAAGAGTGTTTGAACACGATGCGCCAAAGGGCGAAACCCGTCCAGGACCCAAGCAAATCACAAAGTCGAAGCGTCCAATCCCCTCTTCCCAATCGGGAGGTGGAGAAGATCAACAAGGCAATTCCGCACGTTGAGGCGATGTTGAAAGTGATGCGTGCCAAAGACCGGAAAAAAGCATTAGAGATCGGTAGGGCTGCTGTTGCCGAGTTGTGACGGGTGACCAAAAGTCGACAGCACCTCTACGGTAGCGTCTACGAAAGATAGTAACCGATTGATTCTAAGTCAGAAATTTCAGGTTACAAATCAGATCCCCTACCAACTGAGCTATGCCAGCTTATCCTCAAGGCGGGACAATATGGAGCGGGGTACGGGAATCGAACCCGTGTAAATCAGCTTGGAAGGCTGACGCCCGACCGCTAGGCCAACCCCGCTCATCGTCCGACCAAAACATCGAACATAACCATTCTACGGAAGTGCGCGCCAGCCGGTCAATTTTCTGGTTTGCGTCGATTGGTGAACAGTGCCCGGGCCGGCCACGTTAACGCGCGGCCCAGACGAAACGATGGGGATTTCACAATGCCAGCGATCACTCTCGAAAACTCCAGCTCGCGCTCGTACAGGAACTTCATATGCACGTCGCGACGCGCGAGCAGCGTCCGAATCTCGTCCACATCCTGTTGCAGCAGTGTGTGACCTGCCTGGATGTGTTCGCCTAACTGGCGGTGTACATACAGCGTCCCGTGGGCAGCCTCGGTCTCCGATTCCGGACGATCCTCGGTGTAGAAGTAGACGGCGATGGAGCGGCGCGAAATATTGGCTTTGCCATCGGGAATCTGGATGCGCGGGAACCCGTGCCAGGAATGTTCGTTGGTTTCAAACAGGACGGCGCGATTGGCGAGAGGCGCCACCACGGCTGCCGGACGCGCACCAGCGGGCGTCCACGGATCACTGAGCAGTTCCAGGCACCCGCCCCAATTCTGCTCCCATTCGGGATTCAAGAACACGATCAGATTCAGCCGGCGATGCCATTGGCGGGTGGGATGGTAATTGAAATCGACGTGGGAATCCAGCTCTTGCCCGTTCAGATTTTCATGCGTGCCGCCACCGATGTATTCGGGATCGTACAGCAGCCTCGGGATCCCGGTGATGCGGCCGATGAGCGAGAGAAACTGCTGACTGCGGATCATCTGGTTGAAGCGCGCATAGGCCGGCCCCAATTGCTCCAGATCGGTGAAGACGGCTTTGCGTCCGGTCTCGCCGCGTTCGTTCAAGGCATGTGTGGAATCGAAAGCTGGGAACTCCGACATGAGTTGCCGGCAGAATTCCGCATCCAGAAACCGGTCGATGATTAAATGCCGGAACGGACGGCTGGAGGCAAACTCGCGATGTAATTGGTTGATCCGGTCATCATCGATGCCTTGGTCGAGAAGAGCCAACACGCAAGAGATAAGTCTAACAGCCTGCTCTAACAGCCTGCTCTAACAGCGTGGTTGGACTCGCGGTTACAATGCAAGGTGCATGGAAGTGGTCCGCTACACGCCCCGCGAACTTGTGGAACGCATCCGCGCGGGCGAGCGGTCCAGCGAAGATGCGCTAGTCCGCCAATACAGCCGCGGCGTGCAATTTGCCATCAGCCAGTCGGTCTCGGATGCGTCGGTGGTGGAAGATTTATACCAGGAATGCTTTCGCATGGTGCTCGAGAAGGTGCGGGCCGGCGAAGTGCATGAACCGGACCGGTTGTCGGGATTCATTTGCAGCCTGGCGCGTAACATCGTCATCGAGTATTTCCGGAAAACGTCGCGGCGCGAAGCCTATCATGCGCCGGGCGGCGAACACGTGGTTCCGAGCCCCGAACCAAGCCAACTCGACCGCTTGTTGCGGGAAGAGAAGGGCTCGCTAGCCCGCCGGGTGCTGGACGCGTTGCCTTCCGACCGGGATCGCAGCGTTTTGTACCGCTTTTACATCGCCGAAGACGACCGCGATGAGATCTGCGCCGATCTCGGAATTGAGGCCGCTCTGCTGAGCCAGATCCTGTGCCGGGCGCGCCAACGCTATAAAACTCTTTTTGAAGAATTTGCAGCGGCACCAAAGAAAGACAGCCGAGGTATGTCATAGATGTCCATGGAACGCCACTTTCTAGATGGAGAATGAGGATGGACCACTCCTTCATCGAACGCACGGATGTCATCGACCGCTATGTCCGGGGGACCATGCCTCCGGCCGAGCGCTCGGAGTTTGAGGAGCATTTCCTCGACTGCCAGGAGTGTCTGGACCAGCTGGAGCTTGCGCGCAGCCTGCGGGAAGGCATCAAAGTGTGCGCGGCTCAGCCATCCGGCGCTGCAGTCGCTCGGCCACAATCGCGGCCGGGCTTTTTCGGTTGGTTTAGTTGGCGGCCGGCAGCCGCCGCGGCCATGGCCGTTTTGTTGATTTCGGCGATTCCCTCGGTTGTTATGTACCGATCGCTCGAGAGCACCCGCGGGGATCTGGATAGGGAAACGCGCAAGGCTGACCAGCTCTTGAACGCTCCCGTCCTGCCGCCGGCCGTTTACACGCTCTCACCAACGCGCGGCGCCCAAGCCACGCGTAGCATTAAGATTCCGGATTCGCCCCGATGGATATTGCTGGCCCTGGAACTTGATACCTCCCAGTACCATGACTACCGGGCGATCTTGCGGGACGGTGCGGGACAGACGGCGTGGACTAGCGGCAGCTTGAAAGCCGACTCCCCGGATGCTATCGGGGTGGCGTTCCCTTCACGGGTTCTCCAGGCAGGTAACTACGCGCTGGTGTTGGAAGGCCAGACGGTGAGCGGCCGGTATGAATCGGTGGCCAGCTTCCCGTTGCGAGCCGTGCGTTAGATCGAGGCTACCGGTGCCGCTTCAGCTTCTGCTTCTTTGGCGATTTGTACTTAAAATGCTTGGCGCCGGTGATGTTCTTGTATTTGGCGTTCTTGGGGATGTGGGACTTCCGCGATTTCGCGTCGGCGCCGGGCGTCAGCAGCGTGAGCAGCAGGCAAGGGACGATCAGGGCTCGAAAAGACATGGATGCGGGCCTCTCCTACTTGTAATCGGTCAAATCGGGTAATCGCTTTAGTCTACCTTGGATTTCAGAATCAGGGATGCAGAATCAGCTTCTGGACGCGCCAATTCAACAGCTCCGCCACATAGATCTCATTTTCCGATGGACACGCCATCTCGTGGATCCAGCCGAACTGCTTGCTCTGCCGCCCGGAGCGCCCCAGCACTCCAAGCACTTGACCATCCAGAGATAACTTGTAAATCCGGCCTGGAAATGCATCCGAACTGTAAAGATACTGCGTTGGACCGGGTGTGATGCAGATGGCCCACGGTGCGCCGCTTTGTTTCGCGGCTGCTTCGGCGGTGGGTTGATTCCCCATCCACGGATGGGCATCTGGAGGAATGGGCACGTCGATCGTGATCTCGCGAAGGAACCCGCCGTCGGGATTGAACACCTGGATCCGCCGGTTTCCGCGATCCGCGACGTATATGTTCCCCTTCGCATCCGCTGCGATACTATGCGGCGTGCTAAACTCGCCGGGCTTTGAGCCGTGCTCGCCCCATTGCTTCACCCAATCGCCGTTCTTGTCGTACTTGGCGACGCGAGCGTTGATATAGCCGTCGCTGATGAAGATGTTGCCTTGCGGGTCCCAGGCGACATCGGTGGGTTGCCGGAACTGCCCGTCCCCGGCGGGCAGGGGAGGGTTGACGTGGGTCCATGGCTTGGCGTCGTCCGACGCTTCTTTCTTGCGGCCGAACAGCATGGTGACGCGGCCTTCCGGGTTGAATCGAACGATCATGTCCGACCCCTTATCTACGGCCCAAATGTTGTCCTCCGCGTCGATGCGAACGGCATGCGCGTAGGACCAAGCGTAGAGATTCTTGCCGATCTCGCGAAGGAACTTGCCGTCGGGCCCGAATTCCAACAATTGCGAGGCCGTGGCGCCGTAGGCCGGCCCGGTGGTGTTACCGCGCGAGAAGACGAAGATGTGTTTCTTCGAGTTAACGGCGACGCCCGAAACCTCACCCAGGTAAAGATCCGGCGGCAGTTTGAGAAAATTAGGCGCCGAAGCATACGGGATTTCCGGAATCTGCGCCATTGCCGAACAGGCCAACGCAAACATTAAGTAGCGTTTCAATGTACCTCCTACAGGTCATCAAAGTACCATAACACTTCTGGTGCATGTACGACACATTGAGTCGTATATGTTCTATCTGCTTGAAATACTTCCACTTGACTCCAGGTAAGGAATTGTTCATAATGAACTAGGACCATTCCGGTCGGGTATAGATGCTAAAGCTGACCAAGAAAGCGGATTACGCACTCATTGCCCTCAAGCATCTGGTGGTGCATGGGCCGGAAAGCTCGAGTGCCAAGGAGATTGCCGATCTTTACGGCATTCCGCAGCCGCTGCTCTCGAAGATTCTTCAGAAGCTGGCTAAAAACGAATTCTTAAGATCCGAGCATGGCACCAACGGCGGCTACAAACTGGCCAGGGATTCGCGGCAGATCACGGCTCTTGAAGTGATCCGGCTGATTGACGGTCCGGTATTTTTGACGACCTGTTTCACCGAGCACGGCTACTGCTGCCACACCGGGAAATGCATTGTGCGGGACCCGCTGCAAAAGGTCCACGAAGGAATCCTGCGGTTGCTTGCGAGCATCTCAATTTGGGATATGTCGCAGGAGCCGCCCAAAGCGACTGAAGAAGAATTGACCGACTCCGGGAGCCGGCTGTACGGCCTGGAATCGGCCACGCCCAAATATGAGCAATGAGGAACGAAGCGAAATGAAACTGCCGATCTACATGGACTATCACGCAACCACGCCGATGGATCCACGCGTGTTCGAAGCGATGAAGCCGTATTTTATGGAGACGTTCGGGAACGCGGCCAGCCGCAATCACAGTTTCGGCTGGCAGGCGGAAGAGGCCGTTGAAAAATCCCGCAAGCAGATCGCGGATTTGGTGGGCGCCACTGTAAAAGAAATTGTGTTTACCAGCGGCGCTACCGAATCGAACAATCTGGCGCTCAAAGGTATCGCCGAGATGTATGCGGAAAAGGGCAACCACATCATCACCGCGGCTACTGAGCACAAAGCCATTCTCGACACGTGCAAGCGTTTGGAGAAGCATGGCATTCGCGTAACCTATCTGCCGGTGCAGGCCAACGGCCTGGTGGATCTGGAGATGCTGAAGGAAGCTATCACCGATAAGACCATCCTGATCAGCATCATGTATGCCAATAACGAAATCGGTGTGATCCAGCCTATGGCCGAGATCGGCAAAATCGCGAAAGCCAAGGGCGTGCTGGTACACAGCGATGCGACGCAGGCGGTCGGCAAAGTTCCGGTGAACGTAATCAAGGACAACATCGACCTGATGTCCATGAGCGGCCACAAAATTTACGGACCCAAGGGTGTCGGTGCGTTGTACGTGCGGCGCAAGAGCCCACGCGTGCAGATCACGGCGCAGATGGATGGCGGAGGGCACGAGCGCGGAATGCGTTCCGGTACGCTGAATGTTCCCGGCATCGTCGGACTGGGCGAAGCCTGTGCTATCTGCAATGCCGATATGCCCGCGGAATCCAAGCGCATGGCGTTTTTGCGCGACAGGCTGCGCGGTAAACTGGAATCGGAACTGGACGAAGTTTATATCAACGGCACCATGGAACATCGGCTGCCGAACAATCTGAACATAAGCTTTGCCTACGTGGAAGGCGAATCCCTTTTGATGGGGATCAACGATATAGCGGTGTCCAGTGGTTCGGCCTGCACCTCGGCCACGCTCGAACCCAGCTACGTCCTGAAGGCGCTGGGCGCCGGGGACGATCTGGCACATTCCTCCATCCGATTCGGCCTCGGCCGTTTCAACACCGAAGAGGAAGTGGACTACGTGGCGGCGAAAGTGATCGACGTGGTGAAGAAGCTCCGCGAATTGTCGCCGCTCTATGAGATGGCGAAAGAAGGAATCGATTTAACCAAGGTCCAATGGACCGCTCACTAAGAGTAACGAGGGAGACACGACTATGGCTTATTCAAACAAGGTTCTAGACCACTACAACAATCCGAGAAACGTCGGCTCGATGGACCGGAACGATCCGAACGTTGGCACCGGCATGGTGGGCGCGCCTGAATGCGGCGACGTGATGAAGCTGCAGGTGAAGGTGAATCCGGAAACCGGCGTGATTGAGGACGCCAAGTTCAAGACCTTCGGCTGCGGCAGCGCCATTGCCAGCTCGTCGCTGGCTACGGAATGGCTACGCGGGAAGACCGTGGATGAAGCGCTCGAGATCAAGAACACGGACATCGTGAATGAGCTCAGCCTGCCGCCGGTTAAGATCCACTGCTCGGTGCTGGCGGAAGATGCCATCAAGGCTGCCATTTCGGACTACAAGAACAAAACCGTGACCAAGACCGAAGCGTTGGCATCTGTAAAGTAGGTGTTAGCGCGGCAATGATTACCGTAACTCCCAAAGCAGTGTCGAAGATTCGCGAGCAGTTCGCCAAACACGGCGTTCAGGGCGGACTGCGCCTGGGCGTCCTGGGCGGCGGATGCTCCGGTTTGAGTTACCTTTTCAAGTTCGATGTCAAGCCGCGGCCCACCGACGAAGTGTATGAGTTCGAAGACGTAAAGGTATTCGTGGATCCAAAGAGCAAGATCTACCTGGACGGCATGACGCTGGACTGGAAGGATTCGCTGATTCACTCGGGGTTCGAATTCGACAACCCGAACGCCACCAAAAGCTGCGGCTGCGGAACGTCGTTTTCGGCGTGACCGAGTACTTCGAACTTCTCGGCATTCCGAGAAGCTTGCACCTGTCCCTGGACCTGCTTCAACAACGTTACTACGAGTTGAGCCGGCAGCTTCACCCCGATCGTTTCATGCGAAGCCCGGAGGCGGAACGCCAGAAGGCTCTAGACCTGTCTTCTACGCTGAACGATGCGTATCGTACGCTCAAGAATCCGTTAAAGCGCGCCATGTACGTCTTGAGCCAGGAAGGCTTCGACGTTGGAGAGCAGCGCTCCAAGGACGTTCCGCCGGAGTTGCTGGAAGAAGTGTTCGAGCTGAACATGGCGCTAGAGGAAATGCGCGCTGGGGACGATTCCGCGCGTCCGCAGCTCGAATCAGCCGAAAAGAATTTCACTCGCATGTTGAGCGACGTGGATCGGCAACTCGAAGACCTGTTCGAGCAATACGATCGTGCGCAATCCCGCGAGAAGCTCTCTGAAATCCGCGGCGTGCTCAATCGCCGCAAATATATCCAGAACCTGGTGGACGAAGTCCACAAGTCCCTTGTCCCCAGCCCGTAGCCCCTCTTTTATGGAAATTGATTTCGGAACTACTAACCGCGTAATCGGCATTGACCTGGGAACCACCAACAGCCTGGCCGCATTTATGGATCTCACGGGTCCTAAAATCATCCCCGGCGCGGACGGCGACCAGTTGGTTCCGAGCGTGGTGTCCATCAATCCGAGGCAACCGAACCGCGACCGTGAGGGAGCCGGTGCCTTCGCGAGCGGCGAAATTGTGGTGGGGAACGCCGCGCGCGAATTGCTGCTCACGCAGCCGGAGCGCACGGTCTACTCCGTCAAGCGGCTGATGGGCCGGGGTCTCGAAGACATCCAGGAAGAACTCAAGCTGTTTCCGTTCCACATCGCGCCGGGCAGCGAAGCGGTACTGCAACTCCAATTAGGCGATCGCACTTACACGCCGCCCGAAATTTCGGCTTTCGTCCTGCGGCAGTTGAAGCAAAACGCAGAAGCCTACTTCGGCGAACTTGTGACACAGGCGGTAATCACGGTGCCGGCGTATTTCAACGACGCACAGCGGCAAGCCACCAAGGACGCCGGGCGCATCGCTGGTCTCGAAGTTCTGCGCCTGGTGAACGAACCCACGGCTGCTTCGTTGGCCTACGGGCTCGACAAGCGCGAGAACGGAATCGTCGCAGTGTACGACTTAGGCGGCGGCACTTTCGACATTTCCATCTTGAAGCTGCATGACGGCATCTTCGAGGTGTTGGCCACCAACGGCGATACGCACTTGGGAGGCGACGATATTGATAATCTGCTCTTGCGAATAGCCCTGGAGGATGTCCGGAGCGAGTGGGGCGAAGATTTATCCACCGACAGCGAAGGAGTGCAGCGCCTGCGCCGCGCGGTCATCCAGGCCAAGGAGCAGATCTCCTTTGTCCCGTTCACTGCAATCGAACTTGAGTATCACGGCAAAAAATACCAGCGCGAGATCAACCGCGAGTTGTTCGACAAGCTGATCACGCCCATCGTCAATCGCACGCTGGGACCTTGCCGCGATTGCATCCAGGACGCTGGAGTGACCGTAGATCAGATCGACGAAGTGGTGATGGTGGGCGGATCCACGCGGATTCCGCTGGTTCTCTCGGCCGTCGAAGCTTTGTTCCGAACCAAGCCGCACACGGAACTGAATCCGGACGAAGTGGTCGCGCTGGGCGCCGCGGTCCAGGCGGGTATTTTATCCGGCGAAGTTCAAGATAAGCTGCTGCTGGATGTGACACCGCTTTCGCTTGGAATCGAGATCATGGGCGGCGTGGTTTCGAAGCTGATTCATCGCAACTCAACCATCCCGGCCAGTGCGACTGAGACCTTTACCACCGGCGTGGATGGCCAGCGTAACGTTCTGATCCACGTGGTGCAGGGCGAGCGCGAATTGGTGAAAGACAACCGCAGCCTGGCGCGCTTCGACCTGAAGGATATCGATCCCTTGCCGGCCGGATTGGCGCGCATCGAGGTGCGCTTCCTGATCGACGCCAACGGCATCCTGAACGTCACCGCGCGCGACGTCCGCACGGGCGCCGAACAAAGCATGGACGTGAAGCCTTCTTACGGATTGACCGACGAACAGGTGGAGAAGATGATCCAGGAGTCGGTAGAGAAGGCCGAGCAGGATTTCGCAGAGCGGCAGGTGCGGGAAGCGCGTGTTGAGGCGGACACCATTTTGGCGGCGGTGGAGAAAGCACGGCGTCACGACGCGTATTTCGAATTGAGCGATGCGGAGCGCGCCGACATCGACAAAGCCATTAACGAGCTTTTGTTGGTGTATCATTCTGACCAGCACAACTTGATCAAGCAGAAGATCGAGCAGCTCAATCAGGTCACGCTAAAACTGGCGGAGAACATGATGAAAGGAACCAAGCTCTAATGCCTGGACTCAACTGGGACCACACCGAAAACATCGCGCTGGCGCTATTTGAAAAATTCCCGGACCTGGATCCGACGCACATCCGCTATACCGATCTGCATCAATGGATTACCGAGCTCGAAGATTTCAAGGACGATCCAAAAGCGTCGACGGAGGGAAAGCTGGAAGCGATCCAGATGGCGTGGTTGGAGGAGTACAAGGAAGAGCACGATCAATAGTAGCTGGCCGCTGGTGACTGGTTGCTGGTGGCTGGTCTCGGACTTGACCAGTAAATAGCCACCAGCGGCCAGCCACCTTCGTGCCCCATCGTACCTCTTGTCATGCGTATCTTCGGCAGCTCCATCCCCTGGCTGAGCCGAAGAAGCGGCGACTGCAAGAATTGTTTGCGGCATAGATGATATACACTTCAATTATGATGCCTGAAGGGCGGAAAGTTGCGGAGGCTGCCGTCACAAGATCCGCCACCAACCACGTGCAGCTTTAATCTGACATAGCGGCAGCGCTCGGCATGACGGGACGGAGATTCACATTATTGCGGAAGGATATACTGAGAGCGTGAGGTTTCGAGTAATTCTAGAGCACGATCCCGTAGCCGACAGCTACTCAGCGGTATGTCCAGAACTGCCAGGTTGCACATCCGCAGGTGACTCCGAGGCCGAGGCCCGTCGCAACATCGAGGAAGCTATTCGCCTCTATCTAGCTCCTTCTGAGATCGAGCTGCCCGAAACGGCCAAATTGGTCGAGGTAACCGTTGGGTGATCGCGGAACGCCACGTCTAACTTCCGATCAAGTGACGTCGGTCCTTCGGAGAGGCGGGTTCAGACTCGTGGGTAGTTCCGGTAGCCATCAAAAGTGGCGCAACGCGCTCACGGGAAAACAGGTGATCGTTCCATACCATCGAGGTCGAATCCTGCCGCTTGGCACGATGCGCGCGATCATGGAAGGCAGTGGGCTTGACCTCGCGGCGTGGTTTGAGTGAGCATGTACAGCTCTCCTCAATGCACCATGCCGAAATGTCGCCGTCGTGGTTGGAGGCTGGCGACTGGTCGTGTTCGATACCAGTCACCAACTACTGGCAACCAGCTACCAGCCACCAGCAACCAATCACAGCCACCAGTCGTGCTACACTATGAAAGTTAAGCCGTATCCCCAGTTTAATCCTGGAAAATCCAAATGCCGAAGCTGAAGACACATAAGGGTGCGTCCAAACGGTTCAAGAAGACCGGGACGGGTAAGGTTATGCGCCACCATGCGTTTGCCCGCCACATATTGACGTCTAAGGTTCGCTCCCGCAAGCGCAAATTGAAACATGCCGTACTGGCCGATCCGACGGATCAGGCCAAACTGAAGAGGATGATTCCGTACTAACGGGATCGCCCGAGCGAAACGGCGCCGCACGTGCCGTTGTCGCCGGTTCAATCATCAATAAGGAGCCTAAACGTGCCGAGAGTAAAACGAGGAACTAAACGCCGGGCCTACCGGAAAAAGACGCTGGCCCGCGCATCCGGTTTTTTTCTAACCAAGAGCAAGCTGAATCGGGCGGCGCAAGAGGCTGTCGAGAAGGCCCAGAAGTACGCCTACGTAGGACGCCGGCGCAAGAAGCGCGATTTCCGCTCGCTGTGGATTATCCGCATTGGGGCCAGTTGCCGCGCTGCCGAGATCTCCTACAGCAAGTTCATCAGCGGTCTCAAGAAAGCCGGTATCGACCTGAATCGCAAGATTCTGGCCGAGCTGGCAGTCACCGACCAAACCGCCTTTTCCGCGCTGGTGGAAAAGGCCAAGGCCGCGCACGCGCAAGCTTAAGAGGTCCCGATGAGCACATCAGCCCAACAAGAACTGGATGCCCTGGCGAGCCTCGAGGAGCGAATCCGCGGGGCAGTGGAGCTGGTCACCAGTCTGCGGTCCCAAAATCGCGATCTCGAATCGCAGTTGAGCTCCGCGCTGGCCGAGCGCGACTCTGTCCGCCAGGAGTTGGACGATCTCCGCTCCGAGCGCAAGCAAGTCCGCACCCGCATCGAGAAACTGCTGGGTCAACTGGATTTGCTAAGTAGCACCTAGAGATGGCAAGCTAGAGCAATGCCCAGCACGGAAGGCGTCCGTGTAACCATCTTCAACCAGACTTATTCGCTGGTCGCGAGCGAAGAGCCGGGGCGCATCGAGCTGCTCGCCCAAAAGGTCGACGATCTGATGTCCAAGATCGCTGCCCATGGCTCGAACGTGGATGCCACGCGCGCAGCCGTACTGGCATGCTTGCACATGGCAGACGAGCTCGACACTCTGGAGCAGCAGCTAACGGATTTGAAGCAAAGAGTGGACCACAAGGCCCGCGAGTTCAGCCTGCTGCTGGACGAAGCCATCAGCCCGGATGCGCGCAGCCCCCAACCCCCAGCCCCCAGTCCCAGGTTTTAGAAGATTCGCTCCTGCTTCTTCAGGTTCCCGAAAGTTCCCACGTTGGATATCGCGAAGGCTATTTTGTATTGCGTGTCGTCGCGCGTGCCGATATTGAAGCGCCGGTATTCCACGCTGATTCCGCAGCAGTCGGTGTTGTAGGTGACTTGCGCCAAAGAGTATAAGAGAACGTGATTTTTGTAATCGTAATACTCGCTGAAGGCCCCGTTCCAGCCCTTCCGGTTCGCGTTACCGATGCCGAACGTTCCGCGAAGCTGATCCGAATTGGGCGAAACTACCGGGTCCGTCCGTACCTGATTGTCTCCAATCGAAATCAGGTAGTTCGAGAAACGCCAATCCGCGGAGAGACTCGAATTCGATATGCGTTTGAACAGCGGATCGTAATCCACCCGCCATTCTAATCCGATTACATGCTGAAAGCGCAGCGCCGAAACCACCGGGGAGTAGTTGCGTGGGCCGTCTATAAAGGCGAAGCCATCCAGATCGATCGAACTTTGAATCACGTTGCGCTGGCCGGGGATAACCGCACCGCCGAAAGTGGGGTCGAAATAGCGGGCCTGGGAAACCTCCCAACTCAGCACTTCGTTGACATTTCCGTCCTTGTCCTTGACGAACAGGCGGTTCGCCACCGAGAGCGTCACCTGATTGGTATTGGTGAGCAGGTCGTTTTCATCGAAATGGATAATCCGGTTGAAGTTGTTTATGCCGTCCACGAACGAGTATTCGACGCGAGGCTCGATGACGTGCTTCAGCTTTCCTCCGCCCAGCCATTTCGGGGCCTCGAAGATCCGTTCAAGCGAGGGCGGAACCAGGCTGACGTTCACTTCCCGCGCGCTACGCAAAACATTCTGTCCGCTGAGAACTCCATTTACTAAGCTGGACCCGTAATCGGTCTCGCGAATCGCGAAGCTCGGAACCAGGCTGAAACCGGCCCAATGAATATCCGTCGTGAGCTGAGGGTTTACGTCCAGCCGGCTGGTGAACTGGCGAGTCTGAAAGTCGGGCTGCGTTCGATCCAGCAATCCGGCGCTGCTTTGCATCGAAAACCACAGCGGCAGGGCCCCATCCAGAATTTGCCGGTCGCGGCTCAGAAAATCAACTTCCGGAAGCTTCCGGATAATGATCTTGTCGGTGGGCGCAACGTCTTCAAAATCTTCGATACGCTCGGCCACTACGGTGAACGCGTAACTATCCCAGTGCTTGCTTACAAACAAATCCGAACGGGCTTCCGAGAAGATGGCGTTGTTGAAGTTTTGCGAAAACGACTGGCGAAATAGAAACGAGCTCAGATAGTTGATCTGGCCCCGGTACTCCCATCCGTCGCCGAGGTCGGAGCGGGAATCGAAGGTGAACTGATAGCCGCCCTGCTTTTGGATTACTCCATTGCCGATATTGACGCCGCGATCGTTTACGCCGTAAAGCAGGAATCCGAAATCCGTGCCGGGCGTCACTTTTCCACGAAAATCGACGGTGCTGGCCAGACCGCGCAGGCTGTAATACACGCCCTCATAGCGGAGATCATAGCTGCGATTGATGGCCCAATAGTATCCCAAGCCGAAGAACTCGCCGTAGAGCGTGCTGCGGCCAAAGCTGGGCGTCAGGAAACCGCTCTTGCGAGGCAGCCTTTTGAGGGATTTGTAAAAGGCCGGGAAATAGAAAAGCGGGAGCTGCTTCAGGTGAAAGACGGCGTGATAGCCGATGGCCCGGTCATGGGGAATGATATCGAACTTGGGGCCGGTGAGCTTCCACCACGGCTTGGGGATCTTACAATCGGTGATGAAGCCTTCGTGGAGGATATAGCGATCCGCCTTGCGCTCCGCCCATTTTCCTTCGAAGTAGAAGGGGTTGTTGGTAGTCAGCAGGCCCGGGCGCGCTACGATCTTGGCCGGGGAAGTACCGCGCACATCCCAGAAAATCCCGGTCTCGTCGTAGTAGTTGTAAGTGCCGTGATCGCATTCCAGCTTGTCGCCTTCCAGGTAATTCACGAATCGAACATGTCCCCGCGCTTCCACTACGCCCGTGTCCTGGTCATAATCCACCTCGTCGGCTTCGAGCTTCCGGTCTACGGTGTCTATCACAACGTGTCCCCGGAGATGATGCATCGATCCTTCGTTGTCCTGTGCATCCGCGGTTATGTTCACGTCACCGGCGGCTGGCATGTCCGGCCGTTGGATTTTGATCCGCTGGTTGGGATTTGCCGCATTGGGCTGACTCGGAGCAGGCGGCGGAGGCACGAAAATCGGCGGCGGAATCTGGGCCAGAGCCATGGCGGCCATCACCAAGAGGGCAGTCATCAGATGAATGACGTAGTACACCCCTAAATAAAGTACGTGACATTTTTGCCTAAATATGTTACGAACTAAAGTAAGCCTCTGGTCGCGCGAGTGCGGGGACGAGGGGCCGGGGAAACGTACGAATGATGGCCTCAACCGAAAACCGTAGCACGGATTGATGGCGACTGCAACCTGACGGACGCGCGGAGGAGAGTGATCAAAACCATGGAATGCCGATATTGCCAGGCAGTGAACGGTGAAGACGACCATCGCTGTAGCCGTTGTGGGCGCCGTCTGAGGATGACGCCGGTCTACAGTTCTTCCGCGGCCGCTCCGGCGCTGCACTACGTAAACGAATCCAAGCCTGCACCGAAAGCAACCGGTGGGGCCGGCACCGCGGTGGCGCCTGCTCTGCCGCCTTTGACGCGGAAGCCGATCACTTACCAACCTTCGCTTTTTAGCTCGCGAGAGCTACCGCGGGTAGTAGCGTTTGAGACCATTGCACCCGATGTCCTGGAGCCGGCACCCCGGAAGGTCAGCTCGCATAAGCCTCGTGCACGGCATCGCCGGGTTATCCCCGGCCAACAGAGTCTGGAGTTTGCTCCGGCAGCGGGTTCCGGCCGCTACGCTCATCCGGCCGAGGGCACTATTTACTGCGACGCTCCGGTAGCCGTGGCCGCGCATCGAGCCATCGCGGCGGCCCTGGATGCCAGCATGATTCTGATCGCCCTGGCAGTTTTTGGCGCGATCTTCTATCTGGCTGGCGGCCAAGTAGCCATCAACTCCAAAACATTACCGTTGCTGATTGGAGTGGCGGCAGTGGTGACTTTTTTCTACAAGTTTTTGTGGTGCATGGCGAATGGTGATTCAGCCGGCATGAAATGGACCCGCTTGACGCTGGTAAATTTCGATGGCCAGAGACCCACGCGCACGCAACGGATGCATCGCCTGGCATCCGGGGTGCTTAGTTTGTGTGCCGCTGGTCTGGGTTTGCTGTGGGCGCTGGTGGACGAAGAAACGCTCACCTGGCACGATCACATTTCGAGAACGTTCCCGACACCGTACTGAGAAGAGTCGGCAGGCGAAGGCGCCTGCCCTACCCATTCTGCAGATCCTACTGAGTCCCTTTCGCGTACACCATCTTGGTGTCCATCTCACCCATTGTGCTGGTGTAGTGCGCGCTCTGGGTCAGGGTTTTGCCGTCGTCTGAGAGCTGCCACAATTCCTTCACCGATACATCCTGGTCCTGATATTTGAACTTCCCGTTCGCCACCAGCGTTGCGCTCTCCCATCCCATGGTGCTTTTCATCTCGAGCCCGGCGTAGCTGTTGACCGCTTCTTTGCCGTCGGTAGTGAAGCTGAGCGTGAAATCATGCTTGCCGTCCGCGCCGTCCTGCGACACGGCAATTTTCAACGCCGGTTCGCTATGATCGATCACAAAGGTGCGGCTGTTGTCAGGCGGAAGTATTCCGAAGTCGGATTTCGAAACATCCAGCTTCCAGGTTCCGGTGAAATTCGGCCTAGGGCCGGAGCCGGCCGGTGCGCTTACAACCGGAGGCGCCGTCGCCTTGGCGGTAACTGCGCCCGCGTCCTGCTTTTCAAAAACTTGCTTGGTATCCAACTCGCCCATCGGCGAGTTGATATGCGCGTCTTGGCTCAGGGTCTTTCCGTCGTCGGATAGTGTCCAGACGGTCTTAATGGTTATTTCCGCATCGTTGATCGACAGCTTGGAGTTAACTACCAGGTGGCTACCTTCCCAGCCCAGTGTGGATTTCACATCGCGCGGGCCCATTTTGTTGGACACTTCCTTGCCGTCCGTGGTGTAGTTAAGGGTCCCGGTGAAGTCCCCCTGCCCACCCTTGGAGTCGACATCGATTTTTATGGTCGGTTCATTGTGGGTGATGACGTCGGTACGGCTGTCAGGCGCCGGCAATGGGCCGAAGTCGCATTTGGCGACGTTCAGCTTCCAAGTCCCGCTGAAATTCGGTTTACTTTGCGCGAGCATCGAGGTCGCGAATGCAGTCACAAACAAGGCTGCAACAATGGCCTTACGCATATTTCATTTCCCTTTCAAACGAAGCTGGCGATGGTATCGCCGATGCAGTCTAGCTTATCATTTTCGCGTGTGGGGCAGGATGGCATCCCAATGCCACCTGGGTTTCCCACCTCAGGGACCGCGGTCCTTGTGGGGCAGGGCCATGCCCTGCCAGCCGTCTTCTGACCCCGCTGGCGCAACCTGCGGAAGAGCCGCGGCCTATTGCGAACCAGCAGGCGATTCGCCCAGGACCCTGGCAGGCAGGGCATGGCCGCCTCCAAGTTTTCGATTCTGGGAAAACCAAGCGACATTGGGGTGGCATCCTGCGCGCGGTTGTCAACCGCGCATCTACTGCCGTGGGAACTTCTCAAGTGGATTGGTGATCTAATCAAAAGGGGTGCGCTCATGCAATTGCGCGTTTCTGCGATTCTGTTTCTCGCCCTGACGGCGCTGTTAGCCCAGCCAGTGGCTCCCATCGACTCACGCGGATGGATCAATAAAGGCGTTCAGGAATACAAAGCTGCCAGATATCAGGATGCTGTGGAGTCCTTTCAGAAGGCCGTTTATCTGGACCCGAACAACGTCACGGCTCACCTGTATCTAGCGACCTCCTTGATGTCCCAATACATTCCGGGAGCCGAATCGCCGGAGAACATGGATATCGCGAGCAAGGCTGCGGAGGAGTTCAACCGCGTGCTCCAAATCGACCCGAACAACACGACTGCGCTGGCGTCGATGGCATCCCTGAGGTACCAACAAGCACAGGGCATGCCCGACCTGGATCAGAAAATCCGCAAACTGGATGAAGCTGCGTCGTGGTACGAGAAGTTGATTGCGGCCGATCCGCAAAACAAAGAAGCCTACTATTCGCTGGGCGTGATCGATTGGGTGAAGTGGTATGCGCCTTACCTGCGTACCCGCACGGATCTGGGAATGCGGCCCGAGCAGCCGGGTCCGTTACCCAATCCGGCCCGGCAGCAGCTCAAGACCGAGTATTCGTCGATGATCGAACATGGTATATCGAGCCTGGAGAAAGCGCTGCAGCTCGATCCGCAGTATTCGGACGCAATGGCTTACATGAATTTATTGATCCGAGAGCGCGCCGATCTCGCCGATTCTCCGGAGCAGTATCGGAGTGAGACCGAGCTGGCGGATCAGTGGGTCCATAAAGCGCTGGATGCCAAGAAGGCTCAGGCAGCCGCGGCGCAGCTCGCGGAACCCCCTCCTCCCCCCGGACAAGGCGCCGCGACGCCCCAGCGTATCCGGGTGGGCGGGAATGTGCAGGCCGTGAATCTGATCCAAAGAGTGGAGCCCGTATATCCACCACTCGCTCTTCAGGCTCGCATCCAGGGCATAGTTCGTTTCACTGCGATCATTGGCCGCGACGGTGCAATTCAAAATCTCCAGCTCGTTAGCGGGCACCCACTGCTAGTGGAAGCCGCCCGTCAGGCAGCCAGCCAGTGGCATTATAAGCCGACATTGCTGAATGGCGAACCAGTGGAAGTTGTTACGCCGGTAGACGTGAACTTCACGCTGCCTTAGCTGTCCGTGTCAAAAGTCCGGTAACGCCGGGTTCGCAGGCGAAAGCGCCTGCGCCACGTCTATGGATCAACAATTTGGGGCACCAAGTGGGGCGGGCTTCAGCCTGCCAGGGCTTTTGACGCGGGCTGTTAGCGGGTGATCAGCCGGCCCCAGACTTTTTCGGGATCCGGATTGAACACGACGTTTGCGTCGGGTGGCAACACCCGCCACAATCCTTGTGCAATTTCATTTTTCAGTTGTTGCGTTGACCAGCCCACGTATCCGGCATAGACGCGAAAGCTGCTGGGGGATGCGCCAGCGCGCAACACATCTTCCATCACTCGGCGATTCGAAATCATGGAGACATCGCCGAATACATGCATGCCCGGCCCTGGCTTGGATGGCGATCGCAGCAGCGCGCGAGTTCCAAGCGCGATCGGTCCGCCCTTATAGACCGGCGCCTGGCCCGGTTTGAGGGCGGGGAAGAGCTCCGGCAACACAACGTTCGACGGGTGGTTTACGACTAATCCGATCACGCCCCGCTGCTCGTAACCCACCAGCAGCACGACACTCTTCGCGAGATCCGGATCCACCGATTTTCGAGTCGCGATCAGGAGTTTTCCGGCGGCTAGTTCCTGCGCCTGGCACAAAGCGCCCGCGAAAATCAGGACTATCCACGTGTTACTTAGCCGGATTCTGGACAAAGCGGTAACCTACCCCGCGCACCGTCAGCAAGTGACGCGGCCGCGTAGGATCGTCTTCAATGTAACGGCGTAAGCGGACGATGAAATTGTCGATGGCGCGAGTATCGGTGTCTTCGTGCAAGCCCCACACCTCGGAAAGCAGAGCCTTGCGCGAGACGTGCTGGCCCTCATGTTGCGTGAGATAGCGGAGAACGTTGGCTTCCATCACGGTGAGCGGAAAAATCTGATCCCCGGAGCGCAGCTCGCCGCGATTGAAATCCACCGATTTATTGCCGAAGACGTAAGTGTCTTTGGACACCGCGCGCAGCCAATCCTTGCGGCGCAAAAGGCCGCGTAGGCGGGCGATTAGAATAGCCAGCTCGAAGGGCTTGGTAAGGTAGTCGTCAGCGCCGGCGGCGAATCCTTTTAAGATGTCCTCGGCATGGCCGCGCGCCGTCAGCATCAAAGTAGGGACGAACTGTCCGGCCTGCCGCATTTCGGACATCACCGTGAAGCCGTCTTTTCCCGGCAGCATGACATCCAGCACTACTACGTCAAAAGGCTCGGTCTTGACCGATTCAAGCGCCGCCTCGCCACTTTCCACCACCGCGACCTGATAACCTTCCGCCTCAAGATTGAAACGCAATCCGTCGGCTAGGTGCTGTTCATCTTCGACCACAAGAACCCGGCTCATTGCACACTCATTTCGCAGTCACTTCACCACCGGAAGTTGCAACACGAAGGTGCTGCCGCGGCCCGGACCTTCGCTCTCCGCCCACGCCCGTCCGCCGTGCCGTTTGGCTACCGAACGAACGATGTAGAGCCCCAGTCCGGTGCCTTTCACGCGCGTGGCCAGGGGCCCAGGCACGCGGTAAAAACGCTTGAAGATTTGCTTCAGCTCAATCTTGGGGATGCCTACGCCCTGATCTCTTACGCGCACCAAGACAAACTTTCCGTCCACCGGAGCAGTTTCCACGCTGATCTTCATCGGGCTGGCGGAATACTTCACGGCGTTGTCGATGAGATTCGAAACCGCCGCCCGGACCTCATCCGGATCGCCCAGAATAGTGGCCGGCGGGCCAGGCTGATAGTCGAGCGCCTCCGGAGTGACGTGATGCAACGTTCGCACGCGCGCCAGGCACTCCTCAACCACGCCATTCAAATCGATACGGACGCGATTCAACTTGTGGTGGCTGGTGGATCCGATGCGTCCAGTGCGCAGTACCTGCTCGATGGTGCTGAGCAGACGCTCGCTGTCTTGCACCATGATGCGATAGAACTCCTGCCGCTTCCCTTCGTCCACGGGCCGCGTCTGCAGTGTCTCGAGGTAAAGGCGGATGGAGGCTACGGGAGTTTTGAGCTCATGCGTGACGGCATTGATGAAGGCATCATGTTGTTCGTTGCGACGGACCTCGCGTACCAGGAAGGTGGTGTTCAAAACGACACCCGTAATGATCATGGTAAGCAGCAGGATGCCGAGGAACAGCAGGATGCCGTTTTTCCAGTTGAGCAAGACCCAACCGATGTACAGCAGCAGGATGACTGAGATGAGGCCGACACCGAGGGCGATGAAGAATGTGATCGATCGTCGCCGGCCGCCTACCACCATACTTCCAGTTTAGGCCCAATGCACCGGCTCCTTCAGAATCCGTGAAAAAATCGGCAATGGCACCGACTCCCTCACGGTCGCGGTTCGGTAACACTCTCTGAACATGAGACTTTCTTTCCGAGCCGCGAGCGTGAGCGACCGGTGCTTCGGTGCTTTTGAGTTTTCCGCTATGCGGCTTCTTTTTCGGCCAGAACGCTGGTGGTCTTGGCGACACGAATGGATTTCGCGATTCCGAGGAACTTCAGAATCTTGATCTGAATCCAGGATGGATCGAACTCATACCAGGCCAGGCCGTGACGCGCGGAAGTGGGATGCGCATGGTGGTTATTGTGCCAGCCTTCGCCAAATGTGATCAGTGCAACCCACCAGTTGTTGCGGGAATCGTCGCGAGTTTCGAAGCGGCGCCCGCCCCACATGTGAGTGGCTGAGTTAACCAGCCAAGTGGCATGGAGGCCAAAAACGATCCGTACACAGGTGCCCCACAACAGCATGGGAAGGCCACCGGCGGCATACAGAATGGCCCCCAGCACCACCAGGGGAACCCAGTGATAGTTGTTCAGCCACACGTAGAAGCGATCCTTGGCCAGATCCGGCGCATACTTCGCCATCAGCCGGGTGTTGTTGTGTTTGGAATCCCCGGTAAAAAGCCAGAGCATATGCGCCCACCAGGCGCCGTCGCGGGGCGAGTGCGGATCGCCAGGCTTGTCGGAGTGCTGATGGTGGATTCGATGCGTGGCTACCCAGAAGATGGGTCCGCCTTCCAGGGTCAGAGTGCCGCACACGGCGAAGAAGTACTCCAAGATCAAAGGCAATTTATAGGAGCGGTGCGTATGCAACCGGTGGTAACCCATGCTGATGCCGAGGCCGGTACACATCCAATAAAGGAAAACCGCGACCGCGAACGCGTGCCAGTTGAACATGAACAGCCCAGCGATCGCACCCACATGGAATAACCCCATGATGATGCTGGTGCCCCAGTTGATCTTGGTGCTGCTATAGATATCTACAATGTTTTCGGTGCTCAAGGAGTCTCCGGAATGTAAGAGTGACAATCCTAAGCTACCAGGGATTTCATCAGTGCTTTGTAAGACTTATGTAATTTCGGGCCCCGCTCAGTCGTTAACCCCGGCATTAGCCTTAGAAGCATCGGCGAAGTTATCCTAACCCAATGACATCGAAGATCGTGGAACGGATCGCCGCCGATACTGGGATCCCGAATCTGGCCTCGGTGCTCGAGGGACTTCCGTCCAGCGACTTGCAGTCCCTGCTGATGCACGTTTTTCAAGCTCGGACTGGGGCGTTGGAAGTGCCGGATGTATCGCGAAACGCAGGGCGAAGCCTGCTGCAGGCGTCGAGAATCGACGCCCGGCTGTTCAATACATTCGATCGCGTGGCGTTCGATGTTTCTCGGGATTTCGAAGCCATCGAACTCGCCCCGGTTTGCAGCTTAGGGCTGAACCGAGTCCTGGGAGGAATCGACCAGAACAGCGTTCTAACCACCATTCGGAACGCCGAGGTGCTGGGCGATGCCACCATGCCGCTAGCTGTCGAATGCTGGCGCCGGCGCAAGGACGGCTCACGGCGCGGCGACCATACGCCCGTGCGCCTGGCGAGCAGCCACCGCGTGGTGCGTCTCCAACCTTTCGACGTGCCTGGCTACGTCCCGCATTTCCGGCTTTTTTCGATGGTTACGGCCGGGCGCGATACGGGCTCGCTGGCGTTTGAAATTCAGCATCTGGGCGAGCACATTCGCTTCTATTTGAGACTTTTTCGGGAACTGGGTCCGCACGGGTTCCATTTGGCCAGCCCGCTGGTTGAAATCTCCGATACCGGCATCGTTCAGGGTTTGTTGGCGGCGCATGGCGTCCGCCCCGACGACCTACGTGAGTCAATCCGTGCGCACCGCCCCGGAGGGTCCGAGCAGTTTTTGGCCGAACGGGGTATCGCGCTGCCGAACGCGGCTGAGATCCCGCATGGCTTACAGGGAATCGAACGGCTGGCGCGACTGAACTCCGAATTGCTGGACGCCATGCGTGCTGAGTTCCCCGAGGCGCAATTCCGCTTCAATCTGGCGCGGCTGGAAGGCCTCCACTACTACGACGGTTTCTGCTTGCGCATCTCGCCATTGACCGCGGATGGTGCGCGTTTCCCGGTGGCCGACGGCGGATTTACGGATTGGACAGCGCGCCTGCTGCAGAACAAAAAGGAACGGCTGCTGACCAGCGGCATTGGGACGGAATTTGTGTGTTTTCGTTACCGCGCGATGTAGCTTTGGCGCGATAATTCGAACTATGGCCGTTTCCGCCGACACACTTCGACTGCATCTCGACTACACTGCCTGGGCGAGCCGCCGCCTGCTGGACTGCGCCGCCAAGCTATCCCCGGAAGACCTGACACGCGACTTCCGTACTTCGGACAAAACCGTGCTCGATACACTGGCCCACGTATTTGCCGCAGACCGTATCTGGTTCGCTCGAATCCACGGCGACGCACCGGCCAGCCTGATCAATCCCGAAGACCGCCAGCTATCGGTTCTCGAAAAAGAGTGGCCGGCTCTTTATCAACGCTGGAAGCAATGGGCCGCGCCATTGACCGACCAAGACGTACAAGCGAAGCTTACGTACCGCGACATGAAGGGCAATCCATGGGAACAGCCCTTGTGGCAAATCGTGCTGCACGTAGTAAATCACGGGACTCATCACCGCGGGCAGGTGTCGGGATTTTTGCGAGCCATGGGACACAACCCGCCGCCACTGGATTTGATCGCGTTCTACCGGGAGTTGTAAGTCGCCTCAGGGCGAGTTCTTCGGTTATTCGGTTCTTCAGTTCTTCGGTTCAAATGCGCGGGCCGGACGGAGCGGGTTCGAGATAGACTGGAAAAACCGCGATGAATCGCAATAAGAACAGTAAGATCCCTTTTCCTCATCCAGGAGAAACAAATCCGAGAGGACTACCTCAAACCCTTAAAACTGAGCGTCAACAAGCTCGCCCTGGAACTACGGGTTCCAGCCACCCGAATGACCGAGATTGTCCACGGGCGTCGGGGAATCACAGCCGACACGGCGCTGCGTCTTGCCAGATATTTCAACACCACGCCGAAATTCTGGTTGAATCTGCAAGCTTCCTACGATCTCGCCCTAACCGCTTCCGTCAAGGCTGAAGAGATTGAACGAACCGTTCATCCCTGCGAGGCAGCGTGAACGACGTCGGTTAGGCGCTACAATTGTGTCATGAAGCTTGCGGCATTCTGTCTGCTTTTCGCCTTGACTTTAAGCGCTCAGGGCACAACTGGAGATTCCATTGCCAGCAGGCTCGAGTCAGCTCTGCAGACAATCGACGCAGACCAGGTTCACCAACCGATTTCCATAGTGATCGCGGTGCAGACGAACTATGAAATCCAGGCGGTAATGGTGAGAAGCATTCGCAAGATCGGCTCGATGTTGGAGCCTCTGGTAAGCTCCGGCCGCGGCGAGGTGGAAGTAATATCCTACGGCGACCGCGTCAGGGTTTTAGTCGTGCAACCCTTTACCTCGGATTCCGCCAAGGCTGCCGAAGCGATAGCGCATCCCAAGATTTTGTCCGCGTTGCAAGGCTCAACGTCCAATGTGTTGGACGCAATTGCTCAGGCGACTTCGGACCTCGAAACGCGCCCGTCGAATGGCCGTCAGATTGTCCTGGTACTTGGGAAGAACGGCACCGACCCTGAAAGCGAGAAAAAGCTGAAGGATTTCATCGGCCATGCCGCGGACCGGCTTCCGAACGTGGCCTTCCTCTTCCCTTTGGTTCCCTGATTCATGAATCCAAACAAGGCTTCGTTTTTTCAAAACACACAAGTCCAACGCCCAGGGCCCCGCATATCGCCGTCACCCCCGTCACCGAACACCCGAGCTTCGTACGACCTCGCAGGCCCACGAACCGATGAACTGCATAACCGAATAACCGAATAACCAGCCCCGTTTGACACCGATCGGCTCAATTCGGTAACCTAAAGTGACTGTAAGTCTTGAACGGAGAAGGTCTGTCTATATGAAAACCCCGATTCCTACTGAGGGCGAAATAGTGCGCCAGTGGCATGTCGTAGATGCCGACGGCCAAGTCTTGGGCCGCCTCGCCAGCAAAGCGGCGTTGATCCTGATGGGGAAACATAAGCCGACCTATACGACGTTTCTGGACACGGGTGATCACCTGATCGTCATCAATGCCGAAAAGGTGCGGCTCACCGGCAGCAAGGATCAGCAGAAGCTTTACCGCCGCCATAGCGGTTATCCCGGCGGGCTGACCGAAGTGGGCGCTGTCAAGATGCGCGCCACGCGGCCCACCAAAATGATCGAGCAAGCCATTGCGGGCATGCTCCCCAAAAACAAACTCGGCAAACAAATGTATCGCAAATTGAAAGTTTATGCGGGCCCCAAGCACCCTCACCAGGCGCAGCAGCCCGTGGAACTTTCATTGAGCTAGGCAAACAGCAGAAAGGTATCTGAGTGGCAGCAACGTTAGTACAGCATTTAGGAACAGGCCGGAGAAAGAAGTCGGTCGCGAGGATCTTTCTGCGATCGGGCAAAGGACAGATTACCGTCAACGGGCGGTCTTTCGAACATTATTTCGTCAACGAATCGGCGCGCGCCATGGTGCGCCAGCCGCTGCTGGCCACTGAAGTGGCCGACAAATTTGACATCCTCATTCTCGCCGACGGCGGAGGCACTGCCGGACAGGCCGGGGCCGCCCGGCTGGGTATTGCCCGCGCGCTCATCGAATTCAATTCCGAGTTGCGCCCGAAGTTGAAGGCGCTTGGATTGCTGACGCGCGATCCTCGCGCGCATGAGCGCAAGAAGTACGGACAAAAGGGCGCGCGCAAGCGGTTCCAGTTCTCGAAACGCTAGCCGCCGCCAATTAATCAGAACGGCCGGTTTCCTGCGGCGCACACAAATTCCGCTTTGGGCCGTGTGCGCGCAGAAGACCGGGCGAAACCAGCAACCAGAAAAACAAGGAGGCAGTTTGCCGTCAATTTCAATGAAAGAATTGCTCGAAGCAGGCGTTCACTTCGGGCACCAGACCAAGCGCTGGAATCCAAAGATGAAAGAATACATCTTTGGCGAACGTAACGGAATCTACATCATCGATCTCCAAAAGACCCTGAAACTTTTCAAGGACGCCATGCGCTACGTGGCTGAAGCAGCCGCGCAAGGCAAGACCGTCCTGTTTGTCGGAACCAAGCGTCAGGCGCAGGAAGCGGTGGCCGAGGAAGCCGCCCGCTGCAGCCAGTTCTACGTCAACCAGCGCTGGCTGGGCGGATTGCTCACCAACATGTTGACCGTACAGAAATCCATCAAGCGCCTCAAGGAACTGGACGCTCTAGCGACCGACGGCGCTTACGCAGGTCGGGCCAAAAAAGAGGTGGGCCGCCTGGAGCGCGAGCGCAAGCATCTGCAACAGAACCTGGCCGGTATCAAAGAAATGAACGGCCTGCCCGATGTACTGTTTGTCGTGGATTCAAACAAGGAAGCCATTGCCGTGAAGGAAGCGCGCAAGCTGGGCATTCCCGTGGTAGCCGTGGTGGATACCAATTGCGACCCCGATGAAGTGGACCACGTCATCCCCGGCAACGACGATGCGTTGCGGGCCATCCGGCTATTCACCACCAAAGTGGCGGACGCAGTGATCGAAGGCCGATTGCTGGCCACCGAGCAGGACTTTCCCGTCGAGAAGGTCATCACCAGCGACGAAACTCCGGCCGAAGAAATCCCTGAGTACACCCAGTTCGATCCGCAGCAATTGGATCAGCTCATGTCGGAAGGGCTCTCGGACGAGGACCTGCCTTCGATGTCCCTGCCTCGCAAGGCAGTGGTGGACGACTAGGGACTCAGGCGCCAGGCAGCAGGCTGCAGGCGGCAGCAAAACCGAAGTACTGAAGAACCGAATAACTGAATAACTGAATAACGGATCATGGAAATCAGCGCAAAACTCGTGAAGGAACTCCGCGACCGAACGGGCGCGGGCATGATGGAATGCAAGAAAGCTTTGGTGGAGGCCAAGGGCAACCTGGCGGAAGCCGAGATCATCCTGCGAAAGCACGGCATCGCTTCGGCTTCCAAGAAATCGACCCGGACTACGCGGCAAGGGATCGTGAGCAGCTACATTCATCCCGGCGCGCAAATTGGAGTGCTGGTTGAGGTAAACTGCGAGTCCGATTTCGTAGCGCGGACGGACGACTTCCAGGGTCTGGTGAAGGATCTCGCCATGCAGATCGCGGCCGCCGATCCGCAATTCATCCGTAAGGAAGATGTAACGGCCGAATTGCTGGACAAAGAACGCGACATCCAGCGCGGGCGGGCCCTGCAGGAAGGCAAGCCTGAGAAAATGGTGGATAAGATCGTGGAAGGCCGGATGCAGAAATTCTACGAAGAGGTCTGTCTTTACGAACAGCCCTTCATTCGCGAAAACTCCACCACGGTAGGCGACCTGATTAAAGCGGCGATCGCCAAGCTGGGTGAAAATATCTCGGTCTCACGCTTCGTCCGCTTCAAGGTGGGCGAGGCGGCGCTGATTGAGGAAACGGCGGAACAGACCCCGCCGAGTGATTAAATGTTCGAAGCACCGGCTCCCTCACGGTCGCGGCTCGGTAAGTAACGTTCTGAGCCGCGACCGTAAGGGAGCCGGTGACTTGGTTTTCCGCAGCCCGTGTGAACGCCGGGGCAACTATGCCAAAGTACAACCGTATCGTTCTCAAGCTCAGTGGCGAGGCGCTCGCCGGGGGCGGCGCTTTCGGTGTCGATCCGGAGCGCGTGAAAAGCCTGGCCGCCGAAATTGCAGAAGTAGCTAACACCGGAGTCCAGATGGGCTTGGTGGTAGGGGGCGGCAATTTCTTTCGCGGAGTGGCCGCCGCGGCCATGGATATGGATCGCGTCGCAGCCGACCAGATGGGCATGCTGGCCACCGTCATCAACGCCATCGCCCTGCAGGACGCGCTGGAGAAAGCCGGCGTGCCGACTCGCGTGATGACCGCTATTCAGATGCATCAGGTGGCGGAGCCTTACATCCGCCGCCGGGCCATCCGGCACCTGGAAAAAGGCCGCATCGTGATCTGCGCGGCCGGTACTTCGAATCCCTATTTTTCGACGGACACCGCCGCCACGCTGCGTGCGCTGGAGGTCCACGCCGACGTCATCGCCAAAGGGACGCGCGTGGACGGCGTGTACGACAAAGATCCCCGGAGTTCCCCGGACGCGGTGCTATACAAACAGGTGAGCTACCTGGAAGTGCTGGCCAAAGCCCTGGCCGTGATGGACGCCTCGGCCGTGGCCATGTGCCGCGACAACCAGCTCCCCATCGTGGTTTTCAATTTGAATGTGTTCGGCAATATAATGCGTATGTCGGTGGGCGAGCCTATAGGAACGCTCATCCACTAGTCGAAAGTTATGAAAAACGAACCTCAAACCACTCCTGCTGCCCATGTTTTTCAGACCGTGAAAGAGATCGAGTCGAATGCGAAAGTGCGTATGGAGAAGGTGCTGTCGGATCTCCAGCACGACATGGCCGGGGTACGCACCGGCCGCGCCTCGGTCACCTTGTTGGATAGCGTCCGGGCGGATTACTACGGGACGCCAACACCACTGAACCAAATGGCCACGCTGCACGTTCCCGAGCCTACCTTGATCACCCTGCAACCCTGGGATGTTTCGCTGATCGGCGCCATCGAGAAAGCCATTCGCGCCGGCGACCTGGGGTTGAACCCGTCCAACGACGGTAAGCTGATCCGGGTGCCCATTCCGCCCCTAACCGAGGAGCGGCGCAAGGAACTAGCGAAAAAGCTGCATCATATCGCAGAGGATCACCGCGTGGCGATGCGTAACATCCGGCGCGACGCCAACGAAAACGTCAAGAAGCTGGTGAAGGACAAAACCATCAGCGAAGATGACGACCGGCGTGCCCACGAGGAGATCCAGAAGCTGACCGACGCCAGCATCCAGAAACTGGATCAGGCGGTGAAGGTGAAGGAAAAAGAAGTGATGGAGCTGAAGTAGGCCCCTGGTGACTGGTTGCTGGTGACTGGTGTCGGGATACCCTTTCGCCAGCGGCCACCTACTAGCAACCAGCCACGAGAGTCCTCGGGAATTCTGGATCGGCTTTCACTTCTTCCAACTGCCGCACGTGGCGTTCGCAGTGTAGGCCCAGGAAGAGCAGCCATTGGTAGCAGTCCAGGTCGCCCAGAAATGGATGCTTGAAGAAGTGGCTGCGCAGGTCGGCCTCGGTTTCAGTGGCGAACGCGACGCTGCGCTGGCGAGTGGCCTCGAATTGTCTTAGCAGCTCCTCGAAATCCGGCCAACGATTCTTGGGGTGGACCATTTCCGGTCCCATTACGCGCGTGGTGCGCGCCGGGACCCTTTCCAGAACGATCGGGTCTTTGCGGCGAACATCGGCCTGCTTCGTGTCTGGCTCGGGCGGGGCTTGAAGCGATCTTTGCATCGTCTGGAATACAAAATCTTCAACCAGAATAATATGTTCGACGCAGCCTGCTACCGACCAGCGGTCTTCAGCGGGTTGAAAGATCCGCTGCTCCTCGGATAGGCCGTCCACCGACTGACGCAACCGCACGCGGCTCGCAGCCAGATGCTGCAACACCAACTTCCGTTCCGTCGCTTCCATGTAGTGCCTCCTGAATGCGGACGCCTGCGGCCCAGTCACCGGGATACTCCAAAACCAGTGTACCTGCGCCGTCAGTTTCAAATTCGGACATCTCTTCGTCGTCGGTCTCGACCAGATATTTTGAGCGAGGCTTCAAACTCACCACCAGCACGCGGCCGCCTTCCATCGCAAACTGCATCGGGTTCCGTCCCACTACGACGCTCGCGTCGCCCACCTGAATTCCCTCCGCTTTGGGACCGAGAGGTCCCTTCGGATTCAGCACCGTGACGCGGCCTTCGCGGAATATCTGTGCTTCGCCCTGATAAATTCCGAACCAAACCGCATCGTCCTCCCAGTTGGCTCGGAGGAACAAGGCGCCGGAGTGCTGATCGTGGAAGAACACCGGCAATTGGAAGTAGCTCAGTCCGGGCTGATAGGGATTGGCCCACAAAAACTCATAGGGCGCTCCAAAGGTGCCTTGCAACATGAAACGATCCTGAATCAGCCAGCCCTGCAGGTATTGACTCTCGAGGGCATTGTTGTCATAGGCCACGGTACTCAAGCCAGCCGCGCGCGAGAGTGCTGCCCGATCCAAATCGGGTTGTCCCGAGCCCTGATACACAGGAATGCGGTATTCATTCTCAGGAGCCGAAAGGGGCGCCGGATAGTTGGCCAGAACCTGATAGGTGGGCAGGTCGCGGAAATAGTTGGGTGCATCTTCCCTGAGATCGATTTTCAAATTGTCACGCGTGGCGTGCAGGATCTCACATAGCGCGAAGACTTGGTCGAGAGGGACCATAATCCGCCCATCCGCGAGTTTGGGCGCGAGCTCGGGGCGCCACCATGCCTGGACCATCTCCCGCAGGGGATTCTCCTCGGCGTGGGTATCGTCAGCCGTGGCAATGAACGCCAGAATACGGTCGCGCGCGGCTGGAAGATCCGGGCCGGTCTTTTGCGCGGCCAACTTACGTAACTTCGTCTCCAGCGCTTTCGATTGCGAAGCGCTCAGCAGCGGCTGGCACCAATCGTATACCAGCGCCAGTTGCCGCAAGTCCGTGCCTGGTCCGAGGGCCCAATCCACAGCCTTCTTGCCGATGGCGGCATCGCCCGAAACCGCATAATGAAGTGCCAGCGCGAAGCCGGGTTCCGGCATTTCAGCTGCTGCTCTCACCAGCAGGTCAAATTGGCGCCAGCGCATGGACTCCCGATCGCGTTCCCGCTTCAGCAGCCGCAACCGCTGAGGCGTGAGGAACAGTCGGGGATGCTCGGTGTAGACGCGGAATTCGTCTTGGCCGATCGCGGAGGTGGCGAGGACTATCGACAGGATTACTAGGCGCATTTGGGTCGCAGGTGGCTGGTTGCTGGTGGCTGGCAACGAGCGTTCTTGACCAGCTACCAGCAACCAGTCACCAGAGGCCACCAGTCCCTCATTGTGTCACACTGACACACCCAGGCAGTACCCTAGCCCCAGGACCGGCTGGGCTTATATCATTAAGTCGCTGAAAGCAATAAACAAACTGATGGAGCCTGGCGTGCTATCCTTACTAACGAATTGATGAAGGACCTTTGAAACCTGCCCTCTGCTTGCAACGAGCAGAACAGGGGTAGTGAGTGGACTGGGGAACGGCGTGCTTGCGGGAACCGGTGCTTAGATTTTTTTGAGACCGCTCATTGACTCTGTCGGTAAGTTGCAACAGAGGGGTTTTTTTGCGGCTTACTTCGTCAGAACTCGGATGGATCTCGCACATGGGATCCGGTATCGGTTGCGCTGGCGTTCATGGGGAGGAATGTTGGACGCGGGCCTCACCAGGAATGGGACTGCAATTAAGTATCCAGGCCAGTGTGCCGACGCTAGATCCAGGCCCGACTTGGGCAGACCGCTCCGGAACCGGCGGCTTCGATAGTCCTCTCCTACCGGTTTCCGGTGCGGTTGTTTTTGGAACGTCCTAGTTTAATACAAGTTATGCTAAGAATACAAGAATCCGAGGAATTCACGAAGTCGAGGAAGAAGGTTGCCGAGCTTCCTTTGCTTCGGGTACATGGCTGCACCTCAATCATCGAAATAGAGATCGAACCCCTCGACGCCCAACCATCGGGGGCGGACTGCAGGCGCGCCAGCAGCATTCGTACGCCGTCAACATCGTCATTCTCGGCGTAGTCTTTGGAATCGATCTCCAATATCCATCAGCCGTTTCTCGCCGATGACGGCTCCCAACCCAGGAGCGCCTGCGAGTTTCCATTGATCGACAGGTCCACCGAACCACCCGGTGCCTTCGGGTGCAGCCGCAGGCGGCTTGCGCGAGACTGCCTTCTGCACAACGGTGCCCTCACCCGGATTCGCTTCCACCAGAAAGTTAAAGAAGATCACCTACCTTCTTCCTCGACTTCTTGAATTCGTGAATTCCTTGTATTCTGAATGTTCATGTCTCAACTTGTTGTTACCTTCGGCGAAACCATGCTGCGTCTTGCTCCACCTGGATTCGAGCGGTTTCTTCAGTCCCCACAGTTCGTGGCCACTTTTGGCGGAGGCGAGGCCAATGTCGCAGTGGCGCTGGCGGGATTCGGGAATCCTGCCAGGTACGTTTCCGTGTTGCCTCCGAATAATCCCATCGCGGACGCGCTGGTCGGTGAATTGCGGCGCTTCGGCGTGGACGCTTCCGAAGTAGTGCGAGGCCCGGGCCGCATGGGGATCTACTTCGTCGAGACCGGCTCGAACCAGCGGCCGTCGAAGGTGGTGTATGACCGCGCGAACTCCGCCATCGCGCTGGCCAAGCCGGGGGATATCGATTGGGGGAAGGCTTTCGCAGGCGCCGGATGGTTCCACATTACAGGCATCACGCCCGCGCTGAGCCAGAGCGCCGCGGATTTATCGATGGAAAGCATGCAGGCCGCCCGGCGGGCAGGACTCACGGTCTCCTGTGATTTGAATTTCCGCAAGAATCTTTGGAAGTACGGCAAGACGGCGCAACAGGTGATGGGCGACCTGTTCCAGTTGGTGGATGTCGGGATCGCCAATGAGGAAGACTGCCAGGCGGCGCTCGGCATTCATGCGGAGGTGGATGTTTCTTCCGGCCAACTCCATGCCGACGCGTATCGCGCGCTGGCTGAAAAAGTGTTGAGCGCTTATCCCACCTTGAAGACGCTGGCCATCACGCTGCGGGAATCGAAAAGCGCCTCGCACAACGGTTGGTCGGCCTGCCTGCACGATCGGCGGGAATTCATGCTGAGCCGGCATTACGAAATTACGCATATCGTGGACCGGGTGGGCGGAGGCGACAGCTTCGCCGGCGGCCTGATCTTCGGTCTTTTGAATCTAGGGACGCACGCTGACGCGCTGGAATTCGCCGTGGCCGCCTCCTGCCTGAAGCATTCCATTCCAGGCGATTTCAGCCGCCTCAGCCGGGAAGAAGTGGAGCAGTTGATCCAGAGTGGGGGTTCGGGAAGGGTGCAGAGGTAGCTGGTGGCTGGTTGCTGGCCGCTGGTAGCTGGTATCCGGGACCCGTGGTTTTGCCAGCCACCAGCGGCCAGTCACCAGCCACCTGGTTACTCTATAATCGAAACAAGGCTCTACCACATGCTCACCAGGGTTTTTCTGAGCGGCTTTGTCGCTACTACGCTTTTTGCGCAATCCCAACCCAGCAACTCGCTGCCGCAACAGCCACAGCAGCAGCCGGAACCGCCGCACATCAAAGTACAGGTCAACGAAGTTATCGTGCCCGTGACGGTGACCGATGACAAGGGCCGCTTCGTATCGGACCTGGAGCAGAAAGATTTTCAGATCATGGACGAGGGCAAGGAACAGAGAATTGAGTTCTTTACCCGGGAGCGCAGCCAGCCTGTGGTGGTTGGGTTCCTGATCGACATGAGCAACGCCAGCCGCCTGCATTGGAAGAACTACAAGGATGCGGCCGTGGAACTGGTGCAAAACCTGATTCCAGGCGACAATCCGAAGTTCAGCGGTTATTTGATCGCTTACGCCAACGAAGCCGAGCTGGCCGTAAATACCACTACCGATCCCGAGCCCATGGTCCAGAAGCTGGAGAAGTTGAAACCGAGCGGCGGCTCGTCTTTGTACGACGCAATTTATATGGCCTGCACCAGCCGGAAGCTGATTGAAGGTGAGCCCATCCAGCCGCGGCGCGTACTGGTGATCATCGGCGATGGCCACGACAATGCCAGCAAGAAAACGCTCGACCAGGCGCTTGAGATCGCGCAGAGGAATCTGGTGACCATCTACGGCGTCAGTACGACGGCGTGGGGTTTCGACAACCTAGATGCCAAGAATCTAACTCGCTTGGCCGAAGAGACGGGCGGCCGGGTGGAGTATCCGCTCGAAGGCGTTTACTCGGATGTCTCCGGGTATCTGTCGCAACCATCGGATGACGGCAACTACGCGTTGAAAGTGGGAACGGGAGCCTACACATCGCAACTCGCCAACGGCATGTACCGCGCCATTGAAGCTGTGGCGGGCGAAATTACTACGCAGTACATCCTTCGATATATCCCCGACGAAGTGGATGCGAAGCATCCTTTCCGCAATATCATTGTGAGAGTGAATCTGGCGAACGTGAAAGTACGGGCCCGGAAGGGGTACTATCCGTTTGCCCCGTAAGCATTTTAGGCCGCGAATGAACGCGAATGAACGCGGATTTTCAGTTATCCGCGTTTATCCGCGTTCATCCGCGGCCTAATTCCGCCGATAAGCCAAGTACACTATGTCTGTCGCAGCCGCCAGCGGGACCCATCTTGGGAAGTACTCCATTTTGCAGGCGGAGCTACCGGGACAGGGTTTGGTGAATCTGGGTGTGTTGCTGCAGGATCCGCAGGCGGATTCG
>DASYNU010000053.1:0-5907 GCA_036008345.1 Bryobacteraceae bacterium | reverse complement strand
TAGGCATTCAGCCCTACCTTGGCCGCCTCATTCACCCCTCCGACGAGCATGCTCCATATATCGTGCTTACCTACGCGTATTGGCACACCCATTTTCAGGACGATCGTAGCGTCGTGGGCCGCGTTCTCCGTCTCAACAGCCATCCTTATACTGTCGTCGGTGTAACCCCGCCCGGGTTTCGCGGGACTGTGTTGATCTTCTCGGCCGATTTTTTTGTGCCCATCGTCAACCAGCAACAGGACGATGCAGCGGATCTCTTGAAAGGGCGCGGAAATCGTTGGATTAGCGAGGTGCTTGGGCACGTGAAGGCGGGAGTGACTCCAGCGCAGGCGGTTGCCGACCTGAACTCGATTGGTTCTGTCCTCGAAAAGAGCTATCCCAAAGAGGATGCCCAGATGAGCTTCAACCTGGAGCGTTCAGGCCTTCCCGGTGGCGGATTTGGCGCCGCCATTCAGGCGTTCCTTGGCGGATTGATGCTGCTCGCGGGACTGATTCTCCTGGCTGCCTGCGCCAATCTGGGCAGCCTCTTTGCCGCGCGCGCCGCGGACCGCTCACGCGAAGTCGCTCTGCGCCTCGCCCTAGGCGCAGGCCGCACACGCATTCTGCGGCAGCTATTCACCGAAGCTCTGCTGATTTCACTCATCGGAGGCGCTGCCGGACTTTGGGGCAGTGTCGGGCTTCTGCGCTGGTTGGCCGTGTGGCAGCCGTTTCCCCAATACCAAATCAGTATGCCGGTGAATCCGGACGCAACCGTTTATGGAGTCGCATTGCTCTTGAGTATAATCAGCGGATTTCTCTTCGGCGCGGTCCCCGTCAAGCAGGTGCTTCGCACCGATCCCTACCAGATCATCAAGTCGGGATCCACCGGCTCGGTGGGGCGCCGGCTTACCCTCCGGGATCTGTTGCTCGGCGCACAGATCGCGATCTGCGCGGTGCTTGTCACCTCTTCCATGGTTGCCGTCCGCGGACTGGCTCACTCGCTGCACGGCAATTTCGGTTTTGACCCGCGCGACGCGATGCTCGTGGACATCGATTTGAATATGGCCGGCTATAAACCCGACCGCGTGCCCGCAATGCAAAAGCGCATGCTCGACGGCATGGCCTCGATTCCTGGCGTAAAGTCCGCAGGCTTGGTCAACCAACCGCCATTACAACCCGCCTGTTGCAGCGAGGCGAATATCTTTAACGACAAAACGGCCGATCTCAGGCCAACCAATGCCGCAGCCCACGTGATTATGTTCAGCATCTCTCCCGAATATCTCCAGGCGGCGGGCACACCTTTATTATCCGGCAGAGACCTGACATGGCGCGACAACAAGAATGCGCCGCGCGTCGCCGTGGTGAACCGGCTATTTGCTAGCCGAATGTTCGGCTCCGCCACAAACGCGCTCGGCGGCTATTACAAACTGGACGATGGAACGCGCATCCAAGTGGTGGGTATCGTCGAAGACGGAAAATACAGTCCTAACATTACCGAAAATCCCCGGCTCGCGATGTTTCTGCCCATTTTGCAATCACCCTCCACTGAGACGTGGCTGGTTGTCCGCTCGAGCGCCAATTCCCGCCAACTGGCGGCAGCCATAAGAACTAAACTCCGCGACTTAGACGCTGGGCTGCCGACTTTCGTCCAAACATGGAACGAAGCCATGGACGGAGCTCTGTTTCCTTCACGCATGGCGGCCCTTTCCCTGGGCATACTTGGTGCGATGGGAGCGATCTTGTCGGTAACTGGAATTTTTGGACTGGCTGCGTACTCTGTCAGCAAACGTCGGCGGGAATTGGGAATTCGTATGGCACTCGGAGCACAGCGCAAGGAAGTGTTAAAGGCAGCATTGGGACGCGCATTCAAATTGCTAGCCTACGGTTCAGTGGCCGGATTGCTCCTTGGTACTCTGGCCGGCCGGGTGCTCGCTTTTATCGTGTATGAAGCATCTCCCCGCGACCCGCTGGTATTAGTCGGTACCGTTCTGACAATGTCATTACTCGGGCTAGTAGCCACCTGGATTCCGGCGCAACGCGCTCTCTCCATCGATCCCGCGATGCTGCTGCGCGAAGAGTGAACTAGCGGGCACGGATTGGAATTGGTTCTTCGACTCCCAGAGGAAAGCTGCGCATCTCCTGTCATTCGCCAAAACTCCGGCCGACCCGACCAAATCCTCGGGGCTTAATTCCCTTCCAGGGTGACTCCAGGTTTACCTTCAGCCCGATAACAGCAAGGCCCGAAATTTTGTCGATCAGTCCCTTCCTACTGCCTGTTGCCATACTGGGAATGACATTTAGAATCTCATCACCATGAACCTGTCAGACACCACCCTGCTAAGGCAGATTTCCGGTAACAGTTTCAAACAAGAGAAGGTGCCGCTCTTTCTGCTGGATTACATGCGGTCCGGCGACGCCGATGACCTGTGGGCTGTATCGAATTTTGCCTTCAGTTGCACCGTGGAAGGACCTGACACGGCATCCATTCCCAAGCTTCGGCAAAAGCGACTCGCGCGCAGCCAGACTGACAAGCGCGACCTGATCGAACAGAGCTGGCGGAACGACGCACACCAGGCAAGGGCCGCTTGATGTATATTTGGCGCGCGCGAACCGGCTTAATAAGGACTTCCGTTAGCGCGGAGGCATGCAATGGTTCAGAACACGCGGCGCCTTAATCGCCTTTGGATATCTCCGGCTGTTGTGCTGTGCTTCGCGTTCGGCGCGGCGGCACAGGTCAGTCCGGATTTGTTTTCCGGCTTGCAATGGCGCAACGTGGGTCCGTATCACGGCGGACGCATCGCGTCCGTCACTGGCGTTATCGGCGAGCCCGGCACTTTCTATGTCGGCCTGCCGCAAGGCGGAATTTGGAAAACGACCAGCGGCGGTATGACCTGGTATCCGATATTTGACCAGGTGACGGACGTTGATAGCATCGGCGCCATCCAAGTTGCTCCCTCGGATCCCAACATCATTTATGCGGGGAGCGGCGACGCGGTGTCGAGCGCCACTACCGGCACCAATGGTAACGGGATGTACAAGTCCACGGATGCGGGCAAGACCTGGGCGCACATAGGTCTCGAAGGTACGACCAAGATCCCTAAGATCATTGTTGATCCCAAAGATCCCAATATCGTGATTGCTGTCGCCGTGGGCGGTGCCACCGGCAAGCAACGCGGCATTTTCCGTACGGACAACGGCGGCCAGACTTGGACTAACGTGTTGCACCCTGACGATCAGACCGGCGGCCGCGATCTCTCTTCGCCCTTTGACGAACCCAGCGTGATTTTTGCAACCACCGAAGCGGAGGCGAGGGGGTTCGCCGCGGGCGGCGGCGCGGCCCCGGCCGCCCAAGTTCCCAGCCACACCAAGCTCTACAGGTCTCTCGACGAGGGCAAGACCTGGACGGAAATCACTTCCAACCCGTTGACCAGCGGACGCATTGGCGTGGCGGTCGCCATGCACACCCGTGGGCAACGGATTTATCTAGTCGGCGCGGCCCAGCAGAATGCTTCGGGACTCTTCCGCTCGGACGACCAGGGCGCCACTTGGAATCACATGGCCGGCGACGATATGCGGATCGGCGGTAGGGACTACATCTGCGGCGTCTGGGTGGATACGCAGAATCCAGACGTGCTCTACACCTTGAGCACCGCCGCCTATAAGTCGACCGACGGCGGCCAGACTTTCATCGCCTTCAAAGGCGCTCCGGGCGGTGAAGACATGCACGACATCTGGATTGATCCGACCGACAGCAAGCGGATGCTCTTTGGGGTGGACCAGGGCGCGGCGATTACGTTTGACGGCGGCCTTGCGTGGAGCAGCTATTACGCGTTGCCGGTCGCACAGGTCTACCACATCTCGACGAACAACCGGTATCCGTATTGGATCATGGCTTCGCAGCAGGACACCGGAGCGGTCATGACGCGCACGCGCGGCGACGTGGGCCAGGTCTCAGAGGTCGACTGGATGCCGCTGCCCTCTTCCGAGTTCGGCACACTCACAGCGGATTCCAACGATCCCAACATCGTCTATGGCCTCGGTTACGGCGCTGCGGGGGGCGGCAGCAGTTTGGTGAAAATTAATCTGACCACCGGCCAATGGGAAAACACTGCGCCAAATTTTGGTATCGATGCGGCCAAGTACCGCGCAAGCCGAGACGCCTGGCGGAGAACCGATCCCTTCGATCCCCATGCGATTTATACCGACATGCAGTGCCTGATGGTGTCGCGCGATATGGCACATTCCTGGAAGGCGTTTAGTCCTGACCTTACGATCGAGAAGGGCAAGCCGCAGGTTCCCTGCGGCACACCGGCGCCGGCTGCTGCTGCATCGCCTGCCGCGGTGCCAGCCCCGGGGGCTGCTGCTGAGGGACGCGGTGGCGCCCCACCCCCGCCTTTCATCAGTGACTTTGCCATCTCCACCGTTCGAAAAGGCGTGTTCTGGACGGTCAGCAGCAATGGACAGATCTACAACACGATGGATAACGGCGCACACTGGAATAATGTAAGCGACGTTCCCGAAGGCATCGACGTTAGCTTCAACACGATTGAAGCGGGGCACGGCGACGTCAACACCGCCTACCTCTCGGGCCGGCAGGGGCGTGCTGCACGCGGGGTATCCGAGAGCAACAGCAACTTCCCGTTGATATGGAGTACGCACGACGGCGGCAAAACCTGGAACAAGATCGTAAACGGATTGCCCAGCGGACAGGCTACCGGAAGTTGGGTGAACGTGATCCGCGAGGACCCGAAGCAGAAAGGCTTGCTCTTTGCCGGCACCGAGACCACGGTCTATGTGTCCTTCGACGGCGGCGAGCATTGGCAATCGCTGCGGCAGAATCTGCCCAGCACTTCGATCCGCGACATGGTGTTTCACACCGGCGATCACATGAGCGATCTAGTGATCGGAACCTACGGCCGCGGTTTCTATGTCCTGGATGACACTACCCCTCTGCGCGAAATTGCCGCTAAGTCACAGCAAATCGCAGCGGCGCCGGTTTATTTTTTCAAACCTGGGGATGCCATCCGTGCGCGTGTAAGCGACAACTGGGACCAGCCGCTCAATCCCGAGTTGCCGCACTCGCCCAATCCGCCCTACGGCGCCATCCTCTATTACCGCCTCAACCGCCCGCCTTCCGGCGAAATAAAACTGCAGGTGTTCGACGACAAAGGCAAACTCGTCCGCACCATGTCGAGCATTCCGCCGGCGCTTCCTGAGCGCTGGCCTTACCCCGAATACTGGGTAGCCAAAGGCTCCGATCTCGCGTTGCCGACTAAAGTGGGCACCAACCGCACCAATTGGGATCTGCGTTACGACGATCCGCCGGCGTTCAACTTCGACCTCGAGAATCAGATGAATGTGGCTCCAGGCGGATTTGTCACTCCCGGTCCCCATGGGCCGCAAGTGATTCCCGGCGTTTACACTGTAAAGCTCATTGTTGATGGACAGACTTACACCCAGTCGGTTACCGTTCGCAACGATCCGCGCGTCGGCCAGAGTCCCATGGTCATGGCCGATCTGCGCGCCAAGAACAAACTCATATTGTTGGCTTACCAGGGGGCCAAGGACGCCTATGCCGGAAACTCAGAAGTGTTGGCCGTCCGCCAGCAGGTGGCGTCTTTGAACGGCAATCAACTTCCTGAGGATGCGGCCAAGGCGACAAAGGATATAAGCGTTAAGCTCGCCACCTTTGGCGGCGTCGTCGCCAGTCGCGGCGGCCCAGGGGCAGGAGGCGGTGGTGGAGGGCGCGGTCGCGGCGACACGCTCCCTTCAGGCGCGATCAAGCCATTCAATACCCTAAACGCCAGCTTCAATTCGATTGTCAGCACGTCGCAGGTCGGGCTGGATGAAGCGCCGACCCAGGCGCAGATTGATGCTTGGGAAGCCGGTTGCGCGGACTACAACGCCACGGTGACGGCATGGAAAAAA
>DASYNU010000052.1:0-5209 GCA_036008345.1 Bryobacteraceae bacterium | reverse complement strand
TGCGGCTACCACGTAGCCGGCAAAGCCGACCTGGTCCCGAAAACCGTCAACACCATCGCCATCCCCGCTTTCGCCAACATCACTACCCGCTACAAACTCACCGATCATCTTCCGGAAGCCATCTCGCGCGAGTTCATCACCCGCACCCGTTATAAGATTGTCAACGATCAGAATCAGGCTGACGCGGTCTTGCGTGGCGCCATCGTCAACTTCGTGGCGTACCCCACTATCATCGATCAGAAAACCGGCCGCGCCAGTGGCTTGCAGGTGAATGTGACGATGCAGGTCACTCTCACCGAGCGCGCCACCGGAAAGGTCATTTATACCCGTCCCAGCTTCGAAGTGCACCAGCGCTACGAGCTCAGCATTAATGCCGACACTTACTTTGAGGAAAGCGACGCCGCGCTAGACCGCCTGAGCCGCGATGTAGCCCGCGACCTGGTCAGTTCAATCCTGGAAAATTTTTGATGAGCCCCGAGCAGTTCTTCCAGCGGATTCGTAAAGGCCCTCCCGCGCCAGTCTCTCTGTTCCTCGGTCCCGAGCTGTATCAACTCGGCATTTGCCGGCGGGCTCTGGTCGAAAAGTTTCTAGCGCCCGAAGACCGCGAGAATGGCCTGTCGCGGCACGATATGGAAACCAGCTCGCTGGCCGCCATTTTGGATGACGCCCGCTCCCTGTCCCTGTTTGCCCCGCAACGAGTGATCTGGGTCACCGGTGCCGAAGCCGCGCTGCCCCGCGGCCGCTCCGCCAGTCAGGAGGAAAATGCCGGCGCTGCCGACTTGGCCGATTACGTCCGCAACCCAACTCCCGGAACGGTGCTGATATTCGTATCCAGCCGTTACGATTTCGAGGGCGAAGAGCGCGCTAAGCTGGAACGCGTTCAAAAATTCTTTGCGTGTATTCCAGAGGTCGTGGAGTTCCGGCCGTATACGGTGGAATCGGCGCGCCAGCTGGCGCAGAGCCTGGCCAGCGAAGCCCGGCTGCAATTGGGGCTCTCCGAAGTGGGGCTGCTAGTGGATTCCTTGGCCGCCGATGCCAGCCGCATCGTCAATGAGATTGAGAAACTGAGTCTCTACGTGGGCGCCCAGCGCAAAGTAACGGCTGACGACATTTTGCAATTGGTTCCCAACGCCCAGGCCACCACCATCTTCGCGCTGGTCGCTGCAATCGGCCGGGGCGATCGTAAGCGCTCGCTCAGCCACTTGGATACGCTGCTGCGCGAGGGCGAGTATCTGCCGTTAGCGCTCACTTTCCTTGCAACGCAATTCCGCTTGGCCATGGTTGCGCATGAAGCCGGGCTTCGTACCGCTCAACAGATCCAGGGTCATTTCGCGAAATTGGGTATTCGCATCTGGCGCGATCGCGCGGAACAGGTCCATCAAACCGTGTCGGCATTTTCGGCGGCGCGTTTATCCCGCGCCATCGAAAAAGTATCGTATGCCGACCGCGCCCTTCGCGACGCCCGTCCCGACGATCGCGTGGTGATGGAAGAGTTGGTATTCAGTTTAACCGCCTAGCTGTTTACCCAACCTCGATCTCGCAGCCTTCATAAGCGCAGGAAACTTCCAGGTTGGATCCCAGCCGCTGCGCCAACTGGCGCGCGCGTTGCTCGATATCCGCGACGAAGGCGTCATCGTGCGACGGATCGTGGTGCGTCAGAAATAACTTGCGGACCCGGGCAGCCGCAGCCAGCTCCACTACGTAGGCGTACGTGCTGTGGCCCCAATTTCGCTTGCTCACGTACTCTTCAGGCGTGTACTGCGCTTCATGAACCAGAACGTCGGCATCCATCATGTACTCGGCGTGACGCCGGTCGCCCGGATCCAGAATGGATTCCAACCGGCCCGGCTCGGCGCCCTCGCGCCACACGCCTTCCGCGAACGGTTCATGGTCGCTCAGATAAAGAACCGAAACCCCGCCGCTATTTTCAAATTTGTATCCGAGCGTTGGCGACGGATGATTCATGGGATGCGCCGCCACCTTCATGCCGGCGATCTGATGGATTCCTTCCGCCAGGTCCTTATAGTTGATGCGCGCTGCAAGCTGGTCCAGTTCCACGGGGAAGTAGTGATGTTCCATTTGGCCCGACAACACGTCATGCAGTGATAGGTGGCATTTTTCCGGACCGTAAACGTCGAAATGATTTCCTTGTCCAAACAGCGGAGCGAAAAACGGAAAGCCTTGAATATGGTCCCAGTGCGTATGCGTGAGCAGAATGGCGGCCGAAATCGGTCCCCTCGCATCCGCGATCATTTGGTTACCCAACAATCGCGCGCCTGTGCCGCAATCCAACACCACTTGATTACCTGCATCGGTAGTCAGTTGAATGCAGGATGTGTTGCCGCCGAAATGATTGGTGCCAGGGCCGGGCGCCGCTATCGATCCTCGTGTACCCCAGAAGCGCAGACGCATTCAGGTTGCCGTACGACAGTATAGCGCGGGTTAATCGACAATCGCTTCGATGGTCTGCGGCGCGTTGCCTTCCAAACGATTGTTCACAAAAATGTAGGATGGCTCGCTCCGTCCGCGCGCGCGGGAAATCAGCAGCCTAAGCGCCTGCCGGGTTTCCGGATTCGGATCTTGAATTTGTTGGTAGGGCGAGAATTTTGCGACGGCCGTCTCATAAGGCCGCCCCTTTCTCAACAGTGCACGCGCCACCGTGAAATCGGCTGTATAGATTTCCGGAAGTCGCATTTGCTCGCTGAGTTCCGGCATCCGCGTCCAGGCGTTGAATACATGCGCCACGCCGTGTCCTCGCAAACACTGGAAATATTCGCTGGTGAGGAATTCCTGATTGCGGATCTCGACGCCGTACCGGAAGCCGGCCGGTAGTGCGCCCAGGAACGGATCCAATTGAGCCAGGAATGCACCCACATCGCGAAAGGTCTGTCTGCCGAAAGTTCCAAACTCGAAAACCAGCACGGCGATCTGTTCCCGGTACGGCTCTAGCAGATCCAGAAACGCGTTTCTAAGCAGCAGCGCGTCCAAAAACGCCGGATTGTTTTCACCCGCCCGCGCCCCGTAGCGCGGATGGATGGGAAAAATCTTTACAGTAATCTCCTCGGGCACTTTGAAAGCATATTTCAGTGATGCTGGCGCGGAGCGAAACAGGCGCTGCCAGTACTGCTCGGAAGGGAATTGATAGAACGAAAAGTCCCCACAAACCACCGGAAAGGTAGCGGCGTATTCGGCCAGGCATTCGGCTTGAAAACGCTTCTCGGAAAACCGGCCGCGCGACATGTAGCGGCTCTCGGTATAAACCTGCCCCAGCCACCCCGGATACTTCCAGGAACTGGTCCCGATGAATACGCCTTGAGAAGCCAGAGAGGCGAGCTTCAGCCCCAGTGGCGTGCGTTCATATTCAGGAAGCTCGTCGAAAAGCGATAGGGTTTCTCCAGCCACGGGTTAATACGCATGCGCCACGCGATAACCGTAGGGATCCGCGCCCGCCTCAATCACGCCGTCGGGCATTATGTGGACCATCACGGGAGCAGCGCCGCTGGACCAGCGCGAACGCGTGCCCACGCGGTGCCCGCGCGCGGAAAGTTCGGCGCCCGTTGCGGCTGGGATGCGCTCGTCGAGTAGCAGATCGCCGCGATTCCAGGCGTGATTGTCAAAGCTCGAAACCAAATGGCGCGTTTGGAAGCGGGGAGCTTCAATAGCCGCCTGCGCGTTCATCCCAAACTCCACCACATTGAAAAGCAATTGAATCAGGCTCTGTTCCTGATTGTCCCCACCGGGTGTGGAGAGTGCCAGAAACGGCTTGCCCTGTTCCGTGACGATGGTCGGGCTCAGCGTAACGCGCGGGCGTTTGCCGCCGGCCAACTCGTTGGGTGAGCCTTCCACCAGAATGAATTGCTGCGCGCGTTCGGTCAGCGGAATTCCCGTATCCCCCGCGATCACGGACGGCAGCCATGAACCCGACGGCGTAGCTGAGAAAATCATTCCGTCTTTGTCGATGGCGTCCACACAAGTGGTGTCACTGGCCATCAGTTCATCGTCGATCTTGGTGCGCGCGATCTCCATTTCCGTGGGATGCCGTCCCTGCTTTCCGTTAATTGTTCCTGGAACGAAATCCAGCGAAGCGTTGTGGCCAATCTGCTTGCGTCGTTCGGCCGCGTAGGTCTTGGAGAGCAAAACCTCAGTCGGGATGTGATTGAATTTCGGATCGCCGTAGTAAGTGTCGCGATCGGCATAAGACAGTTTGAGCGCTTCCACCAGCTTGTGAATGTACTCGGAGGAATTCATCCCAAGCGATCGCAGATCGTAGCCTTCCAGAATATTCAGCGCTTCGATCATGGCGGGCCCTTGGCTCCAAAAACCCGGCTTGTAAACCTTGTACCCGTGGTAATCCGTGGAAACGGGCTCTTCCGGTTCCAGCTTGAATGCGGCCATGTCCTCATAGCGCAGCAGGCCGTCGTTGGCGCGCATGAAAGCATCGATGCGGTGCGCGATATCGCCGCGATAGAAAAAGTCCCGGACTGCGTCGATGGCCGCCACTCTGCTGGCTCCCGCTGCGAGCGCCTTTTTCTCGGCCGCCGCCATGGCACGCAGCGTCTTCGCCAGGTTCGGCTGGCGGAAAATCTCGCCGGGCATCGGAACCTGGCCGTCCGGCAGGAAGGTCTTCTTCGAATCCGGCCACAGCTCAAAGAACCGGCGCGAGCGGGCGATGGATCCCGCGCGCATCTCATCAATCGGCAAGCCATCGGCCAACTCTATGGAAGGCTGAATCTCTTCAGAAAATGATTTGCTGCCGAAATCGCGCAGGGCCACTAAACCGGCGTCCACCATGCTCGGCACCAGCGCAGGCATGATGCCGGCCACCGGGATGATGCCCTTCAATCCGCCGGGTTCCATGGTCAGAATCTCACCCGGCTTCGGCCTACGATCACGGAAAAGTTCGGCCGTAGCCATTTTCGGCATGGTTCCAACTCCGGCGATGGCGAAAATCTTGCCGGCCTTGGTACGGATCAGAATGGGTGCCTCGCCACCCAAACCGAAATGGGAAAACTCAGAGACTGAGGCCGCGAACATCGTAGCGACACCGGCATCCACCGCGTTTCCACCGTGGAAATAAATGCGCATTCCGGCTTCGGCGGCATATTCGCTGCCGCACGCCACCGCGCCTTTGGTCCCGCGCGCGGGTCGCATGGCGGGCTGTTCGAAATCCTTGCGTTGGGCCGCGCAGATTGCGACCAGGCCAAAAAAG
>DASYNU010000051.1:0-19447 GCA_036008345.1 Bryobacteraceae bacterium | reverse complement strand
AGTGACAGAGCAAATCAGGATGTCCGCCCCTAAGGTCTGATGGCTAAACTCTGCGCATACATCGAGATGGTTCTCAGATGGTAGTGCTAGAAACTCCTTTAAGGATATACCCAGCCGAATTCCAATGAAGTGCTCAAGAATTTGTTGTTTTCTAACTCTCGCGGCAAGCCTATATTTTTCTAGTAGTGCAGTGACGGCTAGATCAAGGTCTAGGGCGTCAAAAGAAGCGCTTGTGAATTCCTCCGTAGCTACCCTACAAGCCGCCGCCAACTCCTTCCCGCTCGTCGGGTGACCAGCCAACATCGCGGTAGCTCCGCGCCACTCAATCATTTTGTATACATCTTCTGAGCCGACGAGTACATGTGATTCCGCGCCGGTTTGCGCTCTCCAATCACAGCACATCGCTATTGCGGGTCTGTCTCCCCATTCGCATTCGGCGGCAATGCAAAGTGTCACCGGCTCCGCAGCCTCTGAGTCTTCTTGCTGGCCATTGCTTTCATTGCCTTCCAGGCTACCCCCGCAGGCCGTATTAGTCAAGTATATATTTGCCCAAAAATTTGAGTATTCGCTGGCCGCGCGCTTGCGCCCAGGAGTGAGTCTGGAACGTGCGCGATCCGAGTCGGCCGCTATTGTGCGCGCCACCCTGGACGCTCAACCCGGTACTATGGCTCGCGATGAGCGACTGGAGCTGCAGCCCATCGAAAAAGGCGTCTCGTTGATCCGTCCCAAATTCGCATCAGGGCTGATTCTATTGATGAGCGGCGTAGGTCTGCTGCTGCTAATGATCTGCGCCAACGTTGGAGGCCTGTTGCTGGCTCGCGCGTCAGCCCGGCGCGAAGAAACGGCTGTGAGGCTTGCGATTGGCGCAACCAGCGGCCGGCTGATTCGGCAATGGTTGACCGAGAGCCTGGTTCTAACCTGGATGGGAGGAGCAGCGGGATTATGTGTGGCGATTGCGGCAGCGCCTTTATTGGTCCGCGCACTGCCGACGGTCCGCGATGCCGGCGCCGCCGTGCTCACCCTCTCGGTGGATCTGCGGCCCGACGGGCGCATGCTGGCTTTCGCCATCGCTCTTTGTATCCTATGCACGATGTTCGCGGGCTTCCCCGCCGCGTTCCAGGCAGCTCGCGGGAATCTGCAGGCATCGCTCAAATCCGCCCGCGGCACCTCGCGGCAACCGCTGCGCTGGATTCTGGTGGCGCTTCAAATTGGACTGTGCACGTTTCTGCTGGCGGGCGCGGGATTGTTAGTCTCGACATTCCGGAATCTGCGCGCGCTCGATCCCGGCTTCGACCGCGATCACATCGTGACATTCTCGCTTGACCCAGGCATGGCGCATTACACCGTGGAACAAGCTATGTCCTTGCGCTCGCGTCTTCTGGCCGCGGTACAAAATTTGCCGGATGTGGAATCAGCGGGCACCGCAGGTCTCGGATTGATGCGCGGCACCGGAGTAAAAACCACCGCCGCTCCCGAAGGCCAATCCGTGCCGCGCCGCGATTTCCTGAATAGCAGTTTGAATTTCGTATCGCCTGAGTATTTCGAGACCATGCGTATCCCGTTACTAGCCGGCCGCGCTTTTCGCGCTGACGAACCGGAAACCAAGCCGCGTCGCGTAATCGTGAACCGTGCATTTGTGCGGCGCTTCTTTCCTACGGTGGACCCCATCGGACGAAAATTCGGAATCGGTATCGAAAAGATTGTTCCCGGGGATTATGAAATCATCGGCGTGGTAGGCGATGCGAAATACCGTTCTTTGCGTGAAGTAGTTCCACCTACGATTTACAATTTCGCATATTCCGACCCGAAGTACGTAAACGGCTTCATCCTGCACGTGCGGACAAAAGGGCGTCCCGAAAGCATCATCCAAGCGGTGCGGCGCGTGCTGAATGACATCGACCCCAGCCTGCCGTTCTACGAAATCCGGACCCTGGCCGAAGAAGTGGATGCCACGCTGTGGGCTGAACGCCTGCTCGCGTGGTTGTCGTCGGTATTTGCGGCGGCAGCGGTGGTGCTGGCGACACTAGGCGTCTACGCTACACTCGCTTATGCCATCGCCCAAAGCCGGAAAGAGATCGGCATCCGCGTGGCCTTGGGCGCACAAGCAGCTGATGTGCTTCGACTATTCTCAGCGCGTCCCATGCGCTTCGCTGGCCTGGGAGTGTTGCTCGGAATATTTGGATTCTACGCGGCCACGCCCGCTTTTCACAGCGTGCTATATGAAGTTTCCTCAACCGACCCCATCACCGTCGTTTCAGCCGTCGCCGCCGTCCTGATAGTTGCCCTGGCTGCGACTGTGGTTGCGGTGAGTGGCGCCTTACGAGTGGATCCAGCCATAGTATTACGAGACGAGTAGCACTCCTTTAATTGACGATCCATGGATCCTGCAGCGGCGATCCGGTGTCAATAGGATATGAAACCCTGCGCTGCGCGCATTATTCCGGTAATTCTCCTGCTCACTTCCTGAAGGCCTGCTCCGAAATCAAAGGCGCCCTCCCCGCTCGCGACAACCGTGGACGAAGCACCCGTCAGCGTCCAGCGGCATAGTTCCGATTGCGAATTTAAGAGCTACAAGCCAGTTCACATGTCAGACTGGTTGCCGCATGGAATACTGAAAAGGGCAACACCGGCCTACCCTCTAGAAGCGCGGCTACAGCGCATCCACGGCAGGGTCCTTGTGAGCGTGCTCACCAACAAAAAAGGCGAAGTCGAACGAGTATGCAGTCTCGGAGACCCTCTACTTGGCGCAGCCGCCGAATCTGCCGCACTGCAATTCCGCTTTCGACGGCCAACCTTCAACGGTGGAGTCGATCTGCTCGGGTATATTAAGGAAACTCGTTTTCGATTTCGTTTTACAAGAATAGGCGCGAGCCAGCAGGTTAACATAGGTCGAAACCGGCGGGCCCTCAGGCCGCGTCGATATGCAAGTGGAGGTTTCGAAGATGCCGAAGGTGAAAGGCCCAGCCGAAGGCAGGATCACCGGCCGCATAGTCATCGACCAACTCGTTCGGAACATGGAATTGGGGCAGTTCGAGATGGCGTATAGCACCTTGCTGCCGTGCATCTTCAGCCTGTATCTGCACCCCGATGACTACGCCCGGCTGACTGGCGTCTTCGACCTCATAAAGGATGACGCCAAGCGCGCCCTCGCGGCGCGTCTGGAACAATTGAATGCGAAGCCGCTAGGCCTCAGCGTTATTCGGTCCGGCAAAGATAGAAAGCCATTCAAGATCGCGTGCAAGGATTGGACCTTCGAATTCTTTCCGGATTCCGAAGCGGTGGTTCCTCTGGGCGACGTCGAAATCCACTCCGAGCTGAACGAAGTTCCGCAGCCCGGCTATCACGGAACCAAGACCACGCTGCTCGATCGCGAGCCTGCCGTGGGATCCAGCACTCAGACGCGCCAATCCAGCGATCGCGTTTTGGCCGAGATCCGGTACGAAGACGACTCCGGTCCGCAGATCTATCACATGCTGCAGGATGAAATCAGCATCGGACGCGGCGGCGACAACGTGTTGGTGAACCTGGCTCTCTACACCAACGACGAGGTATCCCGCGAACACTTACGCGTGCGGCGCGACCCAACGCGCGGCGGCTTTCTGATCGTTGATAACAGCATGAACGGCACCTGGCTGAATGGAAAGCGTCTAACACGCGGCCAGGAAGAGAAGCTTCCGGCGCAAGCTGAGATCGGCGTAGCCGAGATCCTGACACTACACTTCGAGGCCAAGGGATGAGGGCCCCGTGGCGCATGCACTCCTGCGTCATTACCGAGTTGGCAGGTGGTGCAAGCGCTTCCGCCTGCCATTCGACGGCCTAAACATGGGCGTAACCACCAAATGGCGATCCGCCGCCCTCACCGACCCCGGCCGTCTGCGCGCTGAAAACCAGGACCGCAGCTTTGTCGACGACACCCTCGGCATCTTCCTGGTTGTCGACGGGCTGGGCGGTCACGCAGCCGGCGAAAAAGCTGCGGAAACCGCCGTCGAAGTGATACCAGCCGAGCTGGCGGAACCGGTCGGAGACACGCGCCAACGTGTTCGAGGCGCGATCGCGGCCGCCAACAATCGGATCTGCGACCTCGCGGAAGAGAACCAGGATTGGCGCGGCATGGCCTGCGTCCTCACCCTTGCCGTGATGGATGACGACCGCGTCATTGTCGGCCACGTAGGCGATTCCCGGCTCTATCTGATCTGGAACGGCGCCATGCGCAAGCTCACCTCCGATCATTCTCCGGTAGGCGAGCGTGAGGATCGTGGAGAGTTGAGCGAGTCCGAAGCTATGGCGCACCCTCGCCGGCACGAGGTGTTCCGCGATGTCGGAACCCGCCGACGCGAGCCCGGCGATGAGGAATTCGTCGAAATGAAGGAGTTTTTATTTAAGCCCGACGCCGCCATCCTTCTATGCAGCGACGGCCTGAGCGACCTGATCACCTCGGCTGAAATGAGCGAGATCATCGACCGCTACGACGGCGATGCCGATCAAGTAGCGCACGATTTGGTGGACGCCGCCAACCGCGCGGGTGGCAAGGACAACATCACCGTTGTTTTCGTCGCCGGCAGCCAGTTCCTGGGCATCGATTCTCCACAAATGCTGGAGGCTCGCGCACGCCATTCCATCACCAGAGCGCGTGAAAGCGCCTCGGCGGAAGTAGCGCTCCAGGCAACCTCCCGACTACGCCGGATTCTCACCAGCCGCGTAGCTTTCTTAATCTACGGGTTTGCAATAGGGGTGGCGCTGGCGTTAGCATGGCGGTAAGCGAAACCGCCCGCCCGCGTCTGCGTCAACCTCACTAGGCAATTTGTGCTCAGTTCGAAGCAATTCGGAAATTATCAGATTATCCGCAAGCTTGCGCGCGGAATGACGGACGTGTATCTGGCCTTTGATACAACAGCTAAGCGTCACGCTGTATTAAAAATTGTTGAGGAATCCGCCGATCCGCTGACGCAGTTAATCCTGGAAGCAGAGCGCCGCGGCGCGGCCATCCAGGGACAACTGCACCAGGCCGATTCGCGTGTCATCGAGCTTTATGAATCCGGCGACTTAGATGGATATTTCTTCATCGCCATGCAGTACATCGAAGGGCGAACCATCGCGGAGATTCTGAAGAGTGAACAGCGCATTGAGCCCGCGCGCGCGGCGAAATTCGCCATCGAGATCTTGAGCCAGCTCGATCACTTGCATTCTTTTCAAGCCGAGATCGACGGCGAGCGGCGCTCCGTGGTGCATGGCGATATCAAGCCGTCCAATATCCAAATCGGCGCCGACGATGAAGTTCGCCTGCTGGATTTCGGAATCGCCAAGGTCTTGACATTCACGCATAGCCGGACGCATTTGAATTTGGGCAGCCCGGGTTATTGCTCGCCGGAGCGATTGAGCCGCGGCCAGGTGGATCGTCATGCGGATCTCTGGGCGGTGGGTGTGACGTTGTACGAAATGGTGGCCGGTTCCCCGCCCTACCAGGCGCGCGACACCCGCAAGCTGGAAGAGTTGATCCAATCACGGCGTCCTCCGCGCGCGCTGCCGGCGGGTTGCCCTAACGCAATGCAGGCCATTCTCAACAAGGCGCTGGCTGGGGATCTGCACCAACGCTACGTTTCCGCCGCGGCCTTCGAAAGCGATGTGCGGCTGTTCCTGCAGAACCGCCCCACAGTGGCATTAACGGAACGGCGTACGTCATGGAACACCAACCCCACATTGGAAAAACAGCGCATGCGCATCCTCCATGACATTCCCCGCAGGGTCGCGAGCATGGCGGATACGGTGCGGCAGAGCGTGGTGAAGTTGAAGCCGGCACGAACCACGCGTCTGGCCTCCGTACTGAGCATTCTAGTCGCTTTGTGCTGGGGCCTGCTGGCTGGATTGGTGGTGTGCGTCCCCGCCGGATACGCGTATCGTTTCTGGCGCCAGAGCACGCCCCTCAGAGCCACTGCCGACTATACCCACCTCAGCGTCGCGGGCATCAATGCTGATTGGAGCCTTTTTCGCGAGCTTGAAAAGCGCAACGCGTTCCTCGGCGAGTTCTCACCCGCCAAAAAGCTTTCCGCGCCGATGCATGCCAACTTGATGCGCGCCGCGGATGATGTCATTGAACGTTATCGCAACAACTCCGATCCAGCTATCGAAAATTTCGATTGGCAAAAAGCCCAGGTCTGTTTACAGCATGTCCTGGATATGGACCATGACATGGACCACGGCGATCACACCGCTCAGGGCAGGTTAGCGCTGGTGGAAGGATATTTGGATCTAGTACGAGCGAATGCCGATCAACCGGAATACCGCCACGCATCGGTGGAAGCGGCCCAGGCGAGGTTTCAAGAATCTGTTTCTCTGCTTCCCCGCGCCGCGGATCCGCATCTGGGCCTGGCGCGAATTTATATCTATTCGGTCCGGAATGTGGGTAAAGCCATCGCCGAACTCCACGAGGCACAACGTCTGGGGTTTCAGCCGGGACCGCGCGAAATGGAGCAGCAAGCGGATGGCTATCGTTTCCGTGCGAAATCGGAGCTGATCGCCGCGCGCGCGTTTCGAGGAAAATCCCGGGCAACGGAAGAGCGCTACCTTCGCTTGGCACAACGCGATTACGATCGGGCGCGGCAGCTTTACGAGCCGATCCTGGGCTACTCAAACGTCAGTGTGGCCCTGCGCGAGGTGGATGATGACGATCAGGCTCGGCAAGAACTGGCCGACATTCTGAAAAAACCGGTGAAGGCGGTTAAGCGGCAGCATCGAACCACCGCTCGGAGGTACAGCCGGTGGCAGTAACTAAAAGCTGGGAGGCCAAGGTCCTCTCTGTCGGTAGCGAATCCGGCGCGCCGCGACGAATCGGATGGCGCGAGTTTGCTGGGCTCGGCGGCGCATCATTGCTGGTGTCCATCGGGCTCGTGCTGGTTTATTCGGCCAAAACGCACAACTTCGCGGAGCTTTCCTCGCGCCTCGATCGCGGCGAATTGCTGGATCTGAACAGCGTCTCGAAGCCCGCGCAGTTGCTGCCATTTCTACAGATTTTCCCCAGCGAATCCGAACGCGATGCGGCCGCGAGCAAACTTTTCGACTTTCTTTCGACGCACCGGCCCATCCGCAACATCGGCGCGCTGGCACGTCTGCGAGTGAGCAAAACAGAGATCGAAAGTAACCCGCAGTGGACTGTTCTGCAAAAACAATTGCAAGAGCAACTGGCGCGCCAACAAGGGAAACCGCGCCGCACGGAATTGCGGATCCCGCTGCTGCCGCTCGCGAAGTTGAAACCCGCACTAACGGTCCGCATGCCGCGCGAGTTTCAAAAACAGTTTCTGATTTGGATCGCAGCTTATCTGGCCGGATTCTACGTAGTGTCTCTGGTCTGGAGATGGAGCGCTTTTCGAGGCGATTTCAGCGTCCTGCCTGCGCTTCACCTGCTCACCGGACTCGGCCTGATCCTTTCCATCAGCCTGCGCGACCCGCTGCGCGATACGCTTGAGTTCACCAAATTTGCCTGGGGTGTCGCGCTGGGATGCGTCGTATTGCTATTGCCCGCCTTGCGCATCGTGAACTATCAGCGCTTCTCCAAGTGGTGCTATACACCATTATTCGCGGCCTTCCTGCTATTCATCGGATTGCTGCGCTTCGGCTCCGGACCTGGCGGCAACGATGCCAAAGTGAATCTGGGCCCTTTCCAGCCGGTGGAGGCCATCAAAATTCTGCTGGTCTTCTTTCTAGCTGGCTACTTCGCGCAAAACTGGGAGCGGCTGCGCGACTTGCGTGAGAAACGGCTGGTTCCCCGCTCGCTGCGCTGGATCAATCTGCCGCGCTTTTCGCACGTGCTGCCGGTGATGTGCGCGGTGGCCTGCGCGCTGGGATTGTTTTTCCTGCTGAAGGATCTCGGCCCCGCTCTGGTCACCGGATTTCTGTTTCTAGCGATGTTCTGGATAGCGCGTGGCCGCGCCGGACTGGCATTGCTCGGCATCGCATTGTTGGTTGGCGGCGTCACCATCGGATACAAGCTCGGGAAACCAACCACGGTTGTAGAACGCATCGACATGTGGCTCTCGCCCTGGGACAACGATGTTCATGGCGGCAATCAATTGGCGCATTCGCTGTGGGCTTTCTCCACCGGCGGCGCTTGGGGATCCGGCCCCGGTTGGGGCGATCCTGCGATGATCCCAGCCGGCAATACCGATCTCGTGCTGCCCGCAATCGGCGAGGAGTGGGGTTTCGCCGGCGTGGCCGCGGTTCTTTTGCTGCTCGGGTATTTGGTTCATCGCGCGCTGCGAATCGGGTTGCGCGCGCCCAATGAATATGGGCTGTTCCTCGCGCTGGGCCTGGCGGCGCTGATTGCCTTCGAAATGCTGCTGATCTCCGGCGGCGTGCTGGGCGCCATTCCGCTTTCAGGCGTAGTGTCTCCATTCTTGAGCTCAGGCAATACAGCCATGCTCGCCAATTTCCTGATCTTCGGAATCCTGCTGGCGATTTCTAATCACTCTCGCGCGCACGTGGATGATGAACTGTTCCGCCGTCCCGTCCGGTCACTCGAAAGAGCATTGACCGTATGCACGCTGACGTTGCTGGGCATGGCTGCCTATTATCAAGTGCTGCATGACCGTGAATTTCTCGCCCGCGACACCAAAGTTTTTGAAGACGACGGTGTGAAGCGGCCGCAGCACAATCCCCGGCTGAATTCGCTGGCGCATGAAATACATCGCGGAGATATTTTCGATCGCAACGGGATACTACTCGCCACCAGCGACTGGAGCCAGTTGGAACAACGCCGCGCGGACTACGCCTCGCTCGGAATCAACATCGACGCCGCTTGCTCGCGCCTCGATAACCGGCACTATCCTTTCGGGGCCGCGACTGCGCACGTCCTGGGCGATCTGCGCACCGGCGATAATTTTCACGCAACCAATGCGTCGCTGATCGAGCATGATTCCAATGTGAAGTTGCAAGGATTCACCGACTACAACGAACTGGTGCCGCTGGTCCGCTATCGCCATCATCCGGGCAATCCGGAAATCCAGCGGCTGATGGCGCGCGATCGCACTATCAAAAGCTCGCTCGATATTCGCCTCCAAATCCGCGTAGATAAACTGCTGCGCGAGCACCTGGCAAAGGCTCACAAGGAAAAGGGCGCCGCCGTAGTGATGGATTCCAAGACCGGCGACGTTCTTGCGCTAGTGAGTGAGCCGGAGCCGATCGCGGGCGAAGCAACTCCGGACGAGCTTCTGGACCGCGCCCGCTACGCGCTGTATCCACCCGGATCCACGTTCAAGCTGGTCACCGCGATGGCCGCGCTACGCATTGATCCCAAGCTGGCCGACCAGACATTCACCTGCCGCCGGCTCCCGGATGGACGCGCTGGAGCACAGATTCCCGGCATTCGGAAACCGATTCGCGACGATGTGGGCGACTCCGCCCACGGGACGCTCTCCATGGAGCGCGCCATCGTTGTTTCGTGCAACGCGTACTTCGCGCAGTTGGGAGTTTTCTCGGTAGGTCCCAAGGCGCTGAGTGAAACCGCGAGCCTGCTGGAGATCCCGGCCGGCAGCATCCCGGATTTGCAAGCTGCCATGCCGTTCGCCGCATACGGACAAGGACCCGTGCTAGTCACTCCGTTCAAGATGGCTCGTGTAGCCGCAACCATCGCTGCATCCGGTGAGATGCCGCAGGGCCGCTGGGTGATCGATAACAGCAACTCGCGAACTGCGCCGCCGCGTTCGATTCTCGCGCCGGATCTGGCGAATTTCGTGGCCCACGCCATGCGCTCCGTGGTTCTGGAAGGGACGGCAAGAAGGGCAATGAAAGGTGAAGCGGTCAGTGTCGCCGGGAAAACCGGAACCGCGCAGCTCGATGAAGGCATGCCGCACTCCTGGTTCGCCGGATTCGCACCCTATGATGGCGATCGATCGAAGAGCATCGCTTTTGCCGTGGTCGTGGAGCATGGCGGCTACGGCGGGGCCACTGCGGCGCCCATCGCCCGCGCCATCGTAGACGCAGCCGCTGAGTTGGGCTTATTCGGAGGTAAGTAATGCGAATTTCGGAAATCATTGAGCGTTTCGGCCGCACTGTGTTTGAGGCGCCGTTTGGAGCGCTAGCCCAGACTATCGGCGATTCGCCCGAAGTGGCGGAGATTCGGATCGCTGTTCTGGATGAGGTGAAAAAGAAAATTCAACGCGCCGGGGGCAAGGCGCTGTTCCCGTACAATGTGGTCCGGATCGGGATTCGAGCCAGCGGCCAAGACGCCGCCGTCTTCGAACGCGAATTCTTTCGCAAGTTCTTCGAGGAAGAAGTGCGAAAGGGCATCTCGAAGGAGTCGTGCCGGTATCCGGAAGACTTGCGCGTGGAAATTCGCGCCACTGACGGCGATCAAGAGAACTGGTTGCTGATCGAAACCCTGGCTGAGGACATCCCGGCGGTGGTGGAGCCCGCGCGAGCAAAACGCGTCGCGAAGTTGCTGGTGATGGCCGGAAGCGCCAATAAACCGGAAGTCCCGCTGCAAAAAGCCCGCACCAATATCGGCCGCCTGGTGGATGTCTTTAAATCCGAGGGCGTATCGCGGCGCAACGACCTGGCCTTCGCCGAAGACAATCCCATCAACCGCACCGTATCGCGCGAGCACGCGCATATTCTGCATGACAAGAAAACCGGCGAGTATCGCCTGTTCAACGACCGCTGGTATAAACGCGGCGACAAGCACGAGTCGAATTGCGGCCTGTGGATCGTCCGCGACGGTATGGGACAGGAAGTGCATCGCGACACGCGCGGAACGCGGCTGCTCCCCGGCGACGAGATTCACTTAGGCAAGGCCGTGCTGAAGTTCCATCTTTGAATCAAAAGCACCGGTCGCTTACGCTCGCGGTTCGGTAACGGACGTTCTTTCCGAACCGCGACCGTAAGGGAGCCGGTGCTTTTCCCCTACACCAAATCCAGCGCCTGCTCAAAATCCGCCAGCAAATCCCGCCAATCCTCAATCCCGATAGAAATCCGCACCAACCCATCCGTTACACCCGCCTGCTCAAACTCCGCATCCGTAAATCCAGAATGCGTCGTCGTTTTCGGATGACATACCAGCGTCTCCACGCTGCCGAGCGAAACCGCATTGCGCGCGATCCTCAGGTTGCGAAGAAACTCGAAAGCCGCTCTCTTACCGCCGCGCAGGTCGAGCGAAAGCATCCCGCCCGGAAAATCGCATTGCTCATTCACGATGCGAATCTGTTCGGGATCTTTGAAAAGCGTCGGATACAACACGCGCGCCACCTTGGGATTCCGCGACAAGCGCTCGGCGATTCGCTCCGCATTCTTGCTGGACCGGTTCATTCGCAATGCAACTGTCGGCAACCGTCCATCCAGCATCCAGCATTCATCCGGCTGCAGGATATTCCCAAACAGGCTTCGTTTTGACCGCATCTGGCGAATCAGGCCGGGGTCCACTGCAATGGCCGCACCGCCGATCATGTCGCTGAATCCGGAAAGATACTTGGTGGCGGAATAGAGGCAGATGTCCGCGCCCAGCATCAGCGGATGCTGGAATGCCGGACCCATCAGCGTGTTATCCACCATCACCAGCGGCTTCCTGTCCAAACCGGATGCGGTATCAGCCGCCTGCTTGATCCCGGTCATGATGATGGTGGGATTGGCGGGCGTTTCGATTAAAACTACTGCCAGGTTATTCGCGCTACGAATCGCGTCATCGATTTCCTGGCTGGCGCCGGCCGGCACTGGAATGCCGACTATTCCCAAGGTTGACAGAAAATCCTGGATAAGATGTTGCGTGCCACCGTAAATCGGGACCGTATAGACAATGCTCTCGCCAGGATGTACGAAAGTGAGCAGCGCCGTCATGATGGCGGCCATGCCGGAATTAAACACCAGCGCGGCATGCGCTCCGGTTTCGAGCGGGACCATCTGATCTTCCAGGATCTCGGCGTTCGGATGATTGAAGCGCGAGTAAACCAGGTCCGGCTGTTCGTCCTCGGTTGGCTGCGCGCGTCCGGCCATCAAGTCGAACGCGCGCTCGGCCGCTTCCGGACTGGAAAAAACGTACGTAGAGCTACGAAACACCGCCGGTCTAGCCGACCCTACCGAAAGGCTGGGATCGAAACCGCGCGTCATTACTTGGGTATGCGGACGAAGTACCGAACTATTTTTATCGGACATTGATTCCACTCCAATTCGAGTGTAACTGTTCCTGACGTATAACCGGTCAAAGACCGGTCGTTTACGCCCGCGGCTCAGCTCCATTACCGAATCGCGAGCGTAAGCGACCGGTGCCGTGCCATTATGTCTAGGAGTCCTGCTAAATGATCGCAGATCTCAAATTTGCCGCCCGAATGCTCCGCAAAAGCCCGGCCTTCACTCTATTAATGGTGGCGATGCTGGCCTTGGGCATCGGCGCCAACACCGCAATGTTCAGTATCTTTGACGCGTGGCTTCTCCGACCGCTGCACTTTCCGCGCCCGGAACGGCTGACCATCATCCTCAAGAGTGAAGTCACTAACCCGCGCGAGCCCAAAATCTTCGATGGCTATCGCGATTGGGAAGCTTGGGCCCGCCAGTCCCGCTCCTTCACCAACCTCGCGGGCATTTTCTGGAGAAGCTTCGAGGCAAGAAATGGCGACGAAGGGGTCTTCGGTATGATCGCGACCGCCAATCTCCTCGACACTTTGGGCGTTACGCCGGAGCGAGGACGAAACTTCCGTCCCGAGGATATAGATGGTCCACCGGTGGCTGTGATTGGCCACGATCTTTGGTGGAGCCGGTTTCATGGAGCTCCGGACATCCTCGGCCGCGAGATCGAGCTCGGCTCGAAGACCTATCAAATCATCGGCGTGATGCCGCATGGCTTCGGCCTGCGGATGATCAACCAGGACAGCGACACCGAATTCTACGCTTTGATCCAGAAGGACGAAGCAGGCTATCGCGGAGACGGCGCCGCGCCGATTGCAGTAATCGGCCGCCTGAAACCCGGTGTCGGCATCGCAGCCGCGGAAGCGGAATTAGCTGGCATTCAGCGCTCTTTGGACCAACTCCATCCTGACAATCCGAAAGGATTCACCGTGCTGGTGTCGAATCTGCAGCGAGACAATACGCGCAATGTGCGCGCGTCTTTGTCGCTCGCGGCCGCCGCGCTGGGATTCATTCTACTGATCGTCTGCGCCAATGTAGGCAGCCTGTTGTTGGGCCGCACGCTGCAGCGCCAAAGGGAAATAGCTATTCGGGCAGCACTCGGATCGGGCCGCCGCCGGATCATTCGCCAATTGTTGATCGAGGGTGCCGTGATCACCGCACTGGGCGCCGCCACAGGAGTCCTGATCGCTTATGCGGGCATTCGGACATTCGCCGCGGTGAACCCGTTTGGAAGGATGCCTCCGAATGCAATCGCCCTAGATTGGCGAGCGCTCGCATTCACACTACTCGCGAGTCTGGCCAGCACTCTGATCTTCGGCCTGGCGCCCGCGCTCGAAGCAGCCCGCGTGGATTTGAATCAGGCCATGCGGGCTTCCACGAAAGCTATAGCAGGTGGCCCAGGCGCATTTCGCTTGCGTGGATGGCTGGTATCGGGACAGGTGGCGCTTTCAATGGTGCTGGTTGTAGGAGCCGCATTGCTGACCGAGACGCTCCTCAGATTGGAATCGCAACCGCTCGGATTCCGCACTAACGGCGTCACAGTTGCAAGCGTCGGCATCCCGAAGGACCACTGGGACAACGTGCGCGACCGATTGTTGGACAAACTTAGGTCGACCACTGGGGTCGATTCCGCGGCCATTACCAATTTCACGCCGTTAGGCAGCGGAGCCGAGAATCGCTTTTCGATTGACGGTCAGCCGGCGCCGAGTGAGGATTTGACGCCCAAAGCTGCCACTCAATCCGTCACTCCCGGATATTTTCAAACGCTGGGCATCCCTCTAATTGGCGGCCGTCCTTTCAACGGGCACGACAAACGTGACTCGGATCCAGTGGTGATCATCAATCGCAACGCCGCCCAGCACTGGTTCGGTACGCGCGAACCGCTTGGCGCACGTGTCAAGCTGCATGACGAAAAAACCTGGCGCACCGTGGTTGGAGTTGTAGGCGATACCTTATACACGTTTTACAACACGCTCGAGTGGCTCACGGGACCTCGGATTTTCGTTCCATCCACGCAGGTACCCGCCGAGAGTCTCTCTCCGGTTGCGCGTGAAGTCTACCTCGTAGTTCACGGCCGGCCATTGACCGTCGACACAATGCGCGCGCTCTTGAAGGCCGTCGATCCTGATTTGCACCTGGGCCGGCTGCGCAGTCTTCTGGATCTGGTGGATGAAGTGGTGCAGCAGCCGAGATTGCGGACCCGCGTACTGGCCGCCCTGGCTGCGATGTCGCTGCTGCTTGCCGCGATCGGAATCTACGGCGTGATGGCGCAATCGGTGATCCAGCGAACGCAGGAAATCGGGATACGCACGGCGCTGGGCGCTCGGCCCGGCGATCTGGTGCGCATGGTGGTGGGACAAGGAGTGCGTCTGGCGCTGGTGGGAATCGTCATCGGAGTTGTGGGCGCGCTCGCGCTGACACGCATCATTTCGAGCCTACTCTACGGAGTGAACCCAACGGATGCAGCCACGTACATCGCAGCAGCTTTCGTGTTACTGGGCGCGGTGCTACTGGCTGCGCTCATTCCGGCGCGGACCGCCGCTCGAGTGGATCCCATGGTCGCGTTGCGGCAGGAATAAGCAGTCATTCTGCTCGTAAAACTTCCGCCGGATCAATCCGAGTGGCTCGCCACGCCGGGATCCACGCTGCCGCCAAAGCTGTCAGGATGAGCGGCACAACCACCGTGGCCAACACTAGTGGATCCGCCGGCCCGGTCTCGAACAGTTCCGATTTCAGCACCTGCGTCGCCGCCAATGCTCCCGCCATCCCCACGCACGCGCCGAGTGCAACCGGCCGCATCGCGATGCCGATCACGAACTGCACCACGTCGGCCGGCGTGGCTCCCAGCGCACCGCGAACACCGATTTCCCGCGCCCGCCGCGACACGGAATAAGAGACTACGGCGAAGATGCCGGCCACCGCCAACACCAGCGCGAGCCCGGCAAAGATCTCGAGAAGCAGCGCATGGAATCGAACTTCGGAAGCGGAATTTGCCACCAGCGTCCGCATTGTATCCACCGCGGTAACAGGCTGCCCCGGATCCACATCGTGAATTCGTTTTCGCAGACTGGAAACCATCGCTAGAGGATCACCCTGTGTCCGCAAAACGAGATAAGTGTATTTGGCGCCGATCAGCGATTGCGTGTACGGCAAATACATCTCTGCATCAGCGCCGGTCTTAAGCGACCGATGCTTGATGCTTTCCACCACACCAATCACGGTGGACCACTCGCCAGGCTTAGGATGATCGGATCGCGAGACGCGCTTTCCCAGCGGGTCTTGGCCCGGCCAGTAATGGCGTGCCAGCTCATCATTGATCATCACCACCGCTGGCGATGCGGCCGTGTCGCCAGCGTTGAAATCGCGCCCTCGCAACAGACGCACGCCCAGTGCCGGGAAATATCCAGGACTGATCTCGCGCAGGTAAATGGCATAGCTGTGCCAGTTGGTGTCCTCAACGCCTTCGGCGGTCAAGGATGTGGTGATCGACAACCCGCCAAACGGAAGAACCGTGGAGACGCCCGCATTCAAAACACCCGGCAGCGATCGCACTTGATCCAGCACGCGCGAATAATGGCTCGCTTTCGCTTCTTTGGTCGCGAGCTGCTCCGGCGCGGAAACTTGGGCTACCAAGACGTGCTCCGGCTCAAAGCCCAGATGCACGCGCATCAGCCGGTCGACCGAATGCAGCATCAGACCGGCGCCCACCAGCAGCATCACCGAAAGCGCAACTTCAAAGGCAAGCAGAGTGGCTCTGGTGCGATTGGCCGCGCGGCTGGATGATACGCTGCGGCCAGCCGTTTGGATGCCGGCCGTGAGATCAGTTCGCCACAAGCTGGCGCACGCTGGGATCGAGCACAGTAGAGTGGTCAACAGAATCAGGCCAGCCGCGGCAGCCAGAACCGGGCCATCCATGGAGACTTCATCCAGACGCGGAACCGGAAGCTTCGCTGCAAATAATTTGACCAGCAGACGGATCAAGCCGAATGAGAGCGCCACGCCCGCGGCGCCCGCCACCAGACCCAGCGTCAGCGTCTCCGCCATAACCTGTCGCGCCAGCCGCACTCGATCGGCACCCAGCGACGCTCGAATTGCGAATTCACGCTGGCGCTCGGACGCGCGCGCCAGCAACAAGTTCGCGCCGTTCGCACAGGCAATCAGCAGCACCAGCCCCACCGCGCCCCACAGCATCAAGAGCGCGTTCCTATAAGGTCCGGTGAATTGTTCCGTGAAGGGGCGCAAACGCGCGTGCCAGCCTTTCTCACGGTCCGGATTCGGTGGCAGGCCGGGCGCGACCGCATCCATCTCCTTTTGGGCTTCGACGATCGAAACTCCGGGCCGCAGCCGCGCCAGATTGCTGAAAAAGCCGTGCAGCTCTCCATGCACAGCCGGGGTGGGCTTATAGGGAATCCAAGCCTGGTGCTCAGGGTTAGTAAACACGAAGCCGGGCCCCAGGATGCCCACCACTGTGTAGCCCTTCGTGTCGAGCAGAATTTGCCGGCCGAGAATCGATGCATCGGCGCGAAAATGCTTGCGCCATAAACGATCGCTAATTACAACCACCGGCGGCGCGGAGGAATCGAACTCCCGAGGAAGAAATGTCCGCCCCAGCGCCGGCCGGACACCCAGCGTATCGAAAAGATGCTGGCCAACTTCCAAAGCAAAAATGGAGTCGGTGTTGTCAACGCCGGTCAGGACGAACTTCTGCCATCTCCAGATCTCAACTTGCTGGAAGGAGCGGACGTGATCTGAGAGAAACTTCATGTCGTCGGGAACGCCATTTGTCTCCTCGCCCTTGGCATCCAACGCATTGATCTCTACCAGCCGGTCCAGGCCTCGAAACGGAAAGGGATGCAATAAAGCCCGGTCAACGATGCTGAACAGAGCCGTATTGGCGCCAATCCCGAGCGCCAACACCGAGATCACAATCAAAGAAAACCCGAGGTTTTTCCTAAGGCTGCGCATTCACTCAAGTGTAACCTCAACTAACCGAGCAACCGAACAACTGAAGAACCGAAGAACTAGTAAGAACTAAGGAACCAAGTACCCAAAGAACAGAGATTTGCCCGATTGGTGAAAACCTGATTACGGCTTAGTATTCAACTTAAGCACCATGAACCAGGGATCTCTCATCATCAAACCATCCAAGACGCAGTACTCCGAGCTGGAGGCTGCCGAGGAGTTAGGGGTCTCTTTGGAAGAACTACGAACTTTGATCCGAAGCCATATCGTTGAAAGCGATGAGGATCTCAACAACGTACCGATGGCGAGCTTTCATCCTTCGGATTTATTGGTGCTCAAGCTCCTTTTGAGCTCGAAAGGGACTCCCACAACTGAGGATTAAGTAGCGTGGGCGGACGCCGCCCTTCCAGCGCCGCTACTGCGTTTTTCGCCGCGAGCATGGACATCTCGCGCCGCGTATCGATGGACGCGCTGGCGATGTGCGGTGCCAGTACCACATTCGTCAGTTTCAGCAGGCCGGGATGCACCTTGGGTTCGCTCTCGAATACATCCAGGCCGGCGCCGGCGATCCAGGCTTCCTCGAGTGCTTTGGCCACTGCGGCTTCGTCCGCCACCGGACCTCGCGAGGTGTTCACCAGGATCGCGCTTTTCTTCATGAGCTTCAGCTCCGGCTCGCCAATTAGCTTGCGCGTGGAATCCGAGAGCGGGACATGCAGGCTCACGAAATCGGATTCGCGCAGGAGCTGCTCCTTCGAGACCAATTCGAGCTGCAGTTCTTTCGAGATCGCCTCCGGCGCGCGCACCGGATCGTGATAGAGAATGCGCATGGAAAATCCGCGCGCCCGCCGAGCCACCCCTTGTCCTATGCGGCCCATCCCAAAGATCCCGAGCGTACGATGATGGACATCATGGCCCACCAACAGATCGATAGCCCATTTGCGCCACAAGCCGGCGTGTAGAAACTGGTGCCCTTCCACCACACGGCGCGCCGCGGCCAGCAGAAGCGCGAACGTGAAATCGGCCGTCGTATCCGTGAGAACATCCGGTGTGTTGCTCACCAGAATTCCTTTGCGCGTGGCCGCCGGCACATCGATATTGTCGAAACCCACAGCCACATTGGCGATGATCTTCAAGCCATCCAGCGTATCGATGAACTCGGCTGTGAACTTGTTGGTGAGGTTCGCGAGAATGGCCTGCTTGCCGCGCAGCCGCGGAAGCAATTGATCGGAGGGGAGCCCATCGTCGTTCTCTTCATAGTCCACTTCGCAATGCTCCTTCAAGTATTCAATTGCTTCGGGAAAGATCCTTTTCGTGACCAACACGGCTGGTTTCATTGTTACCATTCTCTCTTATGGCAAAGCTCGGATTTCTAGGACTCGGCTTGATGGGCTATCCTATGGCGCGGAATCTTCTGCGCGCAGGTCATCGGGTTGCATTGTGGTCAAATACCGCCAGCAAAGCGAAGCAGCTCGCGGAAGAGGAAAAAGGGGTTGCGTGCGAGTCGCCGAAACAGGTGGCCGGACAGTCGGAGTTTGTATTTCTCTGCGTCGGCGATACCAAAATGTCGGAGGAAGTTCTAATTGGCCCGGGCGGCGTAATCGAGGGCGCCGCGCCTGGCTCCATCGTCGCGGATGCCAGCACCATTTCTCCGTCCGCTAGCCGCGCGATCGGCCAGAAGCTCGGCTCCAAGGGCATCCATTATCTGGACGCGCCCTGTACAGGCTCCACGCCCGGCGCGACGGCAGGTACGCTGACGTTCATGATCGGCGGTGCGCGCGACGTCTTTGACAAAACGAAGCCAGTCCTCGAAATCATGGGAAAGCAGTTCTACTATTGTGGCGAATCCGGTTGTGGCCTGGAGGCCAAGCTCACCCAGAACCTGATTCTTTCCAATATCATGCAGGCCTTCAACGAGGGTATCGTGCTGAGCACCAAGGCCGGCATCCCGCCCGAACTGATGCTTGAGATCCTCAACAACAGCGCCGCCAAGTCCGGACTCATCTCCTATAAGGCGCCGTTCGTCTTCAAAAGGGACTTCACCACCAACTTTTCCACAAAATGGATGCACAAGGACATCGGGCTGGCACTCGACTCCGGTCAGGACCAAGGTGTGCCATTGCCCCTGACCAGCCTCACTCACCAGATGTTTCAGGCTGCAATTTCAGAAGGTTACGGGGAACTGGACATGTGCTCAACCATCCAAGTGATCGAACGCTGGGCGGGGATCCAGGTTAAGGAACATTAAAAATACAAAAAACTGTTGCGTTCCAGGAAATCATATATTAGTATTGGAAGTAAGCCGGGGAGGCAACTCCCACCAAAGCGAGACTAACCTCATAAAAAAGACCCCTGAAGCAATCCTCCCCGGCGCCCGCAAGGGTTC